>NZ_JACJFA010000016.1:0-99344 GCF_014164345.1 Pseudoalteromonas sp. SG43-5 | reverse complement strand
AGGAGCCTTCAATCAATCGAACTACTGTATAAAAGGCTTTGGTTGCAGCCAAAGCTTGGGCCTCACATTACCCGAACTTGGTTAAAGTATTAATTAATTTATGGGTTTATTATCCATACAAGGCAAATCAACAAGGACTAAAACTGGTTGGCTTTAGTCACTTCGTTCCTAAATTTTAGCCAACCACTTTTAGCCTGTTATTGTGGGCGTTATACGTACTGGAGAGTTTTGTGCTAGATGAAATTATTTCTCAGCTTAAAGATAAAAAGTCACCTAAACGACGCTCTGCGGCTAAGAAATTACGCAAACTTAAAAATATCGATGCAGGCCCTTTTCTATTAAGTGCTTTGGAAGAAGAACTTAAAGATTTGCGTACTTGGGAAACTCAGTACCAAATGGTTATGGCCATTGGTGAATGCGGCTATAAACCTGCCCTAGATTTCCTTCAAGCACTGGGACACCGAAAATTCGAAGCAACAATGGTCTATGTTGCTATCGGTGATGCAATCCAAAGATTATCAATGAAAAATGAACAGGATGTTACAGCGGTATTTGATGCCATAGATTCAGGTAACGATATGCTAGTTGACGGAGCTATTCGAGCAATGGCAATGCTCAAGATCGTTCCAGTAGATCTACATATAGAAAAAATAATTAATTATGTTACCGCTCAAAACAAAAATGATGGAATGCACTTTTGGGTATTAGCTGCTGCTCCTGGTTGGTCAGGTAAAAAGATTGAGGAATACTTGGTTTTCTGCGCAACTTCAAAACGTGACGAAATAACTAATGCCGTTGAGTTAGCTAGAAAACAAAAATATAAAAATTGGTCTCCGTTGTAGCTACGTATAACAAGTACGTAAACCAGACCAGAAATGCGTCGCTCAATTTGTGTATGGGCTGCGCCCATTTTCACACAAACTGCCCGCCACATTTCTGGCTGGTTACGTAGGCGTTATACGTTTAAGGAGGTTTGGTGAACGGACTCTGTGCATTGTGTAGAAAATCAGCGAAGCTTAAAGATAGTCACTTTATGCCTAAAGCTATTTACCGATCAATTAGTAAAGGTTTCCCTGAACACGGACAAAACATTGTTTTGATTAATGGCTCAGATAAATCAGCAGCCTATACAGACAAGCAAGCTAAAAAACATTTACTTTGTGAAAGTTGTGAATTGAAATTCTCCAAAAATGGGGAAGAAAAAGTAATTTCTTTTATGGCTCGACCTAACGGTTTTAAACTAGCTACAAAGATAAAAAAATTTAAAGCGTTGTCTCATGTACAAGATGAAAGATGGTATTTTCCTTCCAACGATAAAATAGCACTTAATTTCATGTACTTTGCTGTAAGCATTGCTTGGAGATTGTCCGTAACAGATTGGAGCGGGTACGGTATTCCTGATACAAAGAATTCAATTCGTGAAGAAAGCATGGTTGCTTTTTCAGATTACCTATTAGGAAATACTGAATTTCCTGCAAATACATACCTAGCTGTATATGTTGATAATCAAATAGTAGATAAACCAACAATGGGTTTTCCAACAGTTAAAAACCATGATGGCTACCAACATATAGTGTTTAATATTCCTGGACTCAAATTTAGCTTGTTAGCAGGCAACAATCCAGGGGCGGATATTAGAGAAACATTCTCTATTAATACAACTAACGTTTATTTTGTTAGTCGTAGTTTAAAAACACACCCTGATTATCATTTCATGGTTAACTTTTTAAAAAATGAATCAGTTGCAAAGGGACGGTTACTGAAAGAGCGCAGCAAAAACGTATAACAAGTCACTCAAAAGGACTGTGCTCCTCACCCGTTTTAGTGGACACCTCCTCATCACTATGAGGAGACTAAAATGCCTAGATATACTCAAGCTAGAAAGACACGGTTTTACCCAGTTAATTTCAAAATCAAAGCAGTCGAACTAAGCTTACGAGACGATGTCTTGATAAAGGAGGTTGCTAAGACGCTTGATATTCATCCGTTAATGCTCAGTCGTTGACGAAAAGATTCCTATATTAAACGTCGATAATAAAGGCTGGCGTCATCAAAAGTTTATTCTTAAATTAAGTTCAGCATTACTATTTTAATCGCACATAACATTGACCTACCCCCAAAAATTAAATTGATTTCGAAAAGTGATAATGTTCAATTTTATAGAGAGTATGAGTGGAATAAAAAAGTGGCCGTAGTACACTGGACTCATAAAGATCCCAACGGATATCATGTTGGTGGTTGGTTAAAACACAAAGGTAAAATATACCAATAGCTTTATAGCAATCTGTTAAAGTAAAAAGGTAAGGAAAACGAAAATGACAATGCAATGGATCGCAATTTTGGCGGCTTTAGGCTGGTGTTTATTACAAGTAATACTTTTGCTTATATCTTCACAATGTATTTTTTTAATGATCGAGTTTCGCTCTGATAATGAGCATAAACTGTATCAAAAACTTCTATCAAACTTTATTAAATATCTTTTTTACTCCTTATTTATTTTACCACTCATCTCTCTAGGTTTGTTTATATATGGTGTTATTAACATTAAAGAATGGTGTGAACTTAAGCCTGGATTGTGGGTATTTGCTGCTTGGTGGGTGGCTCTATTTGTACTTTCTTATGCTCTATCAATGAAGAAAAAATATCGTATTTAAAAGAGTATTAATATCTACCGCCAAAAAGTTTATAACATCAAAAAACAGCTTACTAATTAGCTATATAGTGAATCATAAAAATAATAACCCCACTTTAGAAAGTACTCTCTACTTACTATCACCATACACATTCTCAGGATTTATTTGCATTAGTAGTGCGGGGTTGTCTATCGGTTTAAACCCGTATTGTGCATAAAGACCATGTGCATCAGAAGTTGCTAATAAAAAGCGCCTGAGCCCTTGTAGCTCAGGGTGCTCTACTATTGTTTTAATAAGTAACTTACTCAGCCCATTACCTTGCAAGTGCGGGGCAATAAATACATCGGCTAAATAGGCAAAGGTTGCTTTATCGGTCACTACTCGGGCAAAGCCAACTTGTTCGTTTTGAGCGCTGTAAACACCAAAGCACATTGAGTTATCAATAGCCGATTGCATCACGCTTTTAGGTATGCCTTTGGCCCAATAGCTGTTAGCAATAAAGTTATAAATAACATTAAAGTTAAGTTTGCTTTTATCTGTGCTGATTGAGTAGTTACTAATTTTTGCTGTCATACGTTAGTAGTCTTTTTTATCAATGTTTTTATAAACATTTCTATAGAACGTTCCTATAGCCTATAAATAATCTTTAACGTTTTTTAGCTGTTTGTCGTGTACTTTTGAAAGTACTAATAGCGAGCAAATAGCCCCAAATAACGCCAGTCCCATATCTGATTGGGTATCCCACACGTAACCTTGCGTGCCTAAAAACGCTTCTGCGTTTTCGCCGCTTAACACTGCAACCCACCATTCTATTAATTCGTAAAACGCGCTAAATGCTAAACATACCGAAATAACAAAAGTGATTAACCAGCCTCGACCATTTACTACTTTTTTGCGCAGTAAAATTTCGCGTGCTAGTAGTGCAGGTACAAACCCTTGAAAAAAGTGCCCTACTTTGTCGTAGTTATTACGCTCGCTACCAAATAGATTATCGAAAAAAGGGACTTCGGCGTAGGTGTAATGCCCGCCAATCATCAGCACTATGCAATGCGCTAAAATAAATGTATATAAAATAGGGGTAAGTTTAAAGTGGCTATAGGTACTTGCTAGCAGCACTAAACCAATAATTGCGGGGATAACTTCAAGCAGCCATGTAAATTGATCTTTTGGATTAATACCAGACCAAATTAATACAATAAAAAACAGGCTCAGCCATAAATACTTCATTTAGAATCCTTTTCTAAATTGATCAAATTTACGGCATTTTACGCCTTTGAAATAAACGACGCTACCTATAGTTTGTTTTTGCAGTAATGCGATTAAACAAAGTAGGAAAAAAGCGCTTAATTGTAGGCGCCCAACCACTCAAACCTTTGCCAATAATCACTTCGTCTTTTTTATCGCTAATGGCACGAATCATTTTTGAAGCCGCTACGCTTACATCCATCCCATTTTCTATCGACACTTCTGGTTTATTTTGCGCTATGCCTTGCTCGTTTAATGAGTTATGCGCAATTGCTGTTTTAATAGAGCCTGGGCAAATTGTTAAACAATGAATGTTATGTTGTGCTACTTCTGCTCGTAGGCAATCCATAAAACCAACCACCGCATATTTAGAACCCGAATAACCTGTTCTAAATTTTGACCCAACTTTACCCGCCACACTACTAATAGACACAATTGAGCCACTGCGCCTTGCCACCATAGTAGGCAATATAGCTTTAGTAAGTGCAATTAAGCCAAAGTAATTAACCTCCATTAATTGGCGATACACGTTAAAGTCGTTTTCTAAAAATAAGCTACGCTGCGATACGCCGCCGTTATTAATTAAAATATCAATTGCAGGAAGCTCGTTCATTTTTGCTGTTATTGTGCTCAGTACGTGTTCTGGCTGGGCTAAGTCCAGCGGCACAACTAAGTGCCCTTCGCCTTTAAGCGTTGCTTTTAAATCGTTTAGTTTATCTACATTGCGCGCCGATAAAATAACACGCGCTCCAAGCTCGGCAAATTGTATAGCAAGCTCTTTACCAATACCTGATGATGCGCCGGTGATCCACACGGTTTTATTATTATATTGCATGCGTTATCTGCCCTTTTATTGTTATTTATTAGGTTTTATAAAGGTACTTAGTAAAGTATTTTACGCCTTTGTAGGACCTGCTATTGCGTTTACTTCATCTTCTAATGTTTTGTAAAAACCCATTAAAAATAGTAGTTCAACAGTTACGTACAAAGGGCCAATAATTAAACCAATTAGGTCATCCACAAACGCCGGTTTTTTACCTTCGTAATAGTGCCCAATAAACTGTAATACCCAGCCAAATACAAACACACCTACGCCAATACTCAACCAAGGCCAAAACGCCATTGCCGCAATAGGCTGAGCACCAACAAGGAGTAAAGTGAATATCACGGTCATAATAAAGCCAAGCGAAAAGCTCAGCATAAAATAATAAACAACCGACGCTAATACAAAAAGTTGTGCGCCATCAATTACTACACTACCAAGGGGGATTTGAATACGCGCTAGTAAACACAACGCTGCAAATACAATGAGCGGAATACCAATAAAGTGCGTTAGTACATTACGTTTAGAACGATGATATAAACCATATTTACCAAGTTGCTGTTGAAGTGTTTTCATTGTTTTGCCTTTATTTTTATATTTAAAACTTACTTTAGCAAAAGTAAGCACAGCAACAATGTCAGGTATCCGACATTGTGTAAATTAAACAAATGCAGAAATTATTTTACCCGGCTCATGCTCACCTTTCATATTCGTTCGCTCGCGACCTTTTTGATACTCTTGCTCAAGCATTTTTTGAAGTTCCTCTATTTTATCAGCAATTGCGCTAGGGTCTGCGCCCTGACCTTGTAGCTCTTTAGTGAGCTCTTCTATTGTCGCTTTTAGCTCGTCTATCTTGTTTTTGTTTACGCCTAAGCGCTGATAAACCAGTGCTTCTTGGGCACTTTCTAAAAACGTTTGATCTTTAGGCGTTGAGCTTATGCCTTTAACACCATTTAGTTTTTCATTAGGGAGGGTATTAGTTGCCGCAACTTCGCTTGAACCTGCCGCTTTATTTACTGTAGGAGAGTTATAATTACTATATTGATTTTTAAAGGTTATTGTAGTCATTAGCTCAAATCCATTGTTGCGTTACATTATCTGTAGCAATTTTGGTTCCAACTAAATAAAAAAGTCTCTATTTAAGCTTGTGTAGCAAGCGCCTGTAACTTTTGTTTATCTAAAACAGTTATGCGTTGATACCCTAAACTAATGGCTTGTAAGCTAACAAGCTGTTGCAGTATTTGATTAATAGTTTGGCGTGTTAGGTAGGTCATATCAGCAAGTTGCTGCTGAGATAAAACAAGCGGTGTTAAGTGCTCTGTATGTTCGCTAAGCATTAAAAGTCGATTGCATACTTTTTGCTCAGCGCTTAGTAATGCGTGATCTTCCATTGAGGTAAACATTAGGCGTAACTTTTGTGCCAGCAATAAACCAAACTCTTGCCAATATTGTGGCTGCTTGTTTAATAGCTGTTCAAGCTCGCGTTGGGGCACGTAAAAAAGAACAACATCAGTTTGTGCATATACATCATGAGTGCGCAGGCCACCATCAAACAAGGTAACTTCGCCAAACCACAGTGATGAATCAATAAAGCTCAATACGGCTTCTTTGCCTTCGTTACTTACGCCACTAATACGCACCACGCCGCTAAGCACTGCATAAATTCCATCGTGCTTATCACCTCGCAAAAATAATGACTGCTGAGCCTTTAGCGAGAGCGTTTTGCCCTGCGTTAGTAAAAAGCTTTTTAAATAAGCGCTACGGTTTTTAAACCAATGCCCTTGCTCTATTACATTTTGCTGGTGTGGAGTCATTATTTACTGCATTTGCTTATTAAATGGCTGTTTTTCGCTAACCAATTTTTTAGGGAAATTTAAATCGGTTGCTATAACAAAATCATCGTAAGGATCATTACCCGAAAACAGCTCAGTTATTAATGCATCGTTTTTATAAACATTAACGGTTACACCGCTGCCCATACCGCCTGAGTTAATAATATAATAATGATACTCGCCATTACTAAAAAATAAAATACTCTCGCCAATACGCCCTACTTGCCTGTAGTAACTACCAAATGGTGCATCTGGTGTTGCTTCTTTTTCAAGCCCTATGTCATTTACTCTACCAAATCGATAACTAAGCGATGAGTCATCTTTTGCAACGCAAATAGAAAGCACTTTATCGGTAGGCTCTAACTTATAGGCTGTATTTTCATCTGGGTTACGCACAACTTTATGCATTTTTGCGTTAATGTAGGCTGCTTCATTACTTTTACAATGTGTTGCTAGCATACCGACTACTAAAGCGGGTTCGTTTGTTTGAGCTGCTGGAGGCGTGTTTACTTTGAGATTAGAGGGTGAGTTACTTACATTATTATTTAGCTGAGGACTACCTTGAATTGCCATACTTTGATCGTCACAACCAAACAATGCAAACAAGAAGAAAGAATAAAAGCTCGCTAAAAATTTAATGCGCATAATAAAATCCATCTATGAGAGAGCCTTTAAAATAGCGATAAAACTAGCGACTCGCAACACCTTATGCGCAATACTTTATAAGTTTATTTTTAAACCATCTTCTGCAAAAACTACGTTACTTTTTAGTGATTTAATTAACGATTTTTTAAACAACTACTGGTTTTTAATGACCGATTAATAAACTGAGATAGAACCGCCGCTTGATGCGTTTTCATCAATTGCGTTGTACATAATCACTACATCGGCATTTTTGCTAAGTTAGCAAATGTACCTATTTTTTGTTGAGTGACCAACGGCAAATTTATTAATTTTAGCTAGTATTAAAAGCTGATTTAAACACCTTATAAAAGTGTGTAAATAACTAAATTAATCAATAATTGGTTTTCTTATAATAAAATGTTGTTACCGCACTATTTCAAACGGTTTTTTATAACCAATTGTAATTTATAATTTAAATAAAATTAAATCCAAAAAACATACATTTTAAAAACAATTTAGTCTCATTTTATTAAAACAACAGTTGACCCTATTCAAAATATAAACTAGCATTTCTGGAAGCGCTTCCACAAAATCTAGTTAAACAGATCTTTCTGGAAGCGCTTCCACACATTTGACAATATTTATAACTACACAATAACAGCCCCATACAAGCTGTTAATAATAATGATAAAAGCGCGAGGGAAACCGAATGTCCAACCATATTGTAAGAAAAACAAAGATAGCGACCAGCCTATCTCTGATTTTAGGTGCATCAATCTCTTTGCCTGTATATGCACAAGAAGCAAATACAGATGTTGAAGTAATCCAAGTTACTGGTTTTAAAAGCAGTATTAAAGAGTCGACTCGTTTAAAACGCGACGCCGCTGGTGTTGTAGATGCTATATCAGCTGAAGATATTGGTAAATTCCCCGATACCAACTTAGCCGAGTCGCTACAGCGTATTACGGGTGTGTCGATTGATCGCTCAAATGGTGAAGGCTCTAAAGTAACGGTTCGTGGTTTTGGCCCCGACTACAATATGGTAACCCTAAACGGGCGTACAATGCCGGCGGCATCTTTGCCTGCAGGCGGTGGTACACCTAGCTCTCGTGCATTTGATTTTGCAAACTTAGCGTCTGATAGCGTTAAATCGGTTGAAGTATATAAAACGGGTAAAGCAAGCATTGCATCAGGTGGTATTGGCGCAACAATTAATATTAATACCGCTCGCCCGCTCGACAACCCAGGCTTTGTTTCAAGCATTGGCGTAAAAGCATTACACGACTCAACAAACCGCGTTGGTGATGACATAACACCAGAGCTTTCGGGCTTAATTAGCTGGACCGACAGTGAAGCTAAATTTGGTGCCTCGTTAACTGCAAGCATGCAACAGCGCGATAGCTCATCAACAGGTGCGTTTGTAAATCAATGGAATACATCAGCTTTTGACGGCACAATCCCACAAGCTGCAGACGATATTGTTTTAACTAATGCACCCGCCGTTGGCCAGCTTTATTCAATGCCATCAGATTTGCGCTACACCATTGCCGACAGAGAGCGTACTCGTACAAACGCGCAATTAACGCTGCAATACAGCCCAATTGATGATTTAACAGCCACGCTTGATTACACATATTCTAAGCAAGATTTATTCGAAGCCCGTGCTGAGCAATCAATTTGGATGGATAACTACAAAAGCGCGCTAACATTTGACGACAACACGGTAAAAACTCCTATTTATTACCGAGAAGAACGTCGCGATCAGCAAACACGCGATTTAGGCTTAGCGTTTCAAGAGCTAAACCAAGTTAACCAAAACGATTCTATTGGTTTAAACGTTGAGTACTACTTTAACTCTGAGTTGAGCTTTATGTTTGATGCGCACAATTCAAAAGCCACTAGCAAACCAGATGCACCATACGGCAGCTGGGTAAACGCAGGCTTAGGCGCAAACGTAGTTAACGCACAAGAAGTTGATTTTAGCCGCGAACTGCCATCAATGAGTATCGATTTTGATGATTGTCGCCGAGACAACCTAAATTGTAATAACACGTTAGATGCCTCTGATGTGGGTACGTCTATTTTAGATTCCAACTTTGCTCGCCAAGAGTCTGAAATCACGGAATTTAGAATCCATGGTAAATACGAAATTGAAAACGGTGCAATTGACTTTGGTATAGAGTCTCGCTCTATGGAAAGCCATTCACTGCAATCACTTACACGTAATACTATGGGTAACTGGGGTATAGAAAACCCAGGCGAACTACCTGATGGCTACCTAAACCCAACAAACTTTTTAGCTGAGTTTGACGACTACGATACATCGGGTTCGTACAACCAAGGTTATACCGGCAGCGCATCGCAAATTGGTTACTGGGCAGGTGAAGAATACGGATTTAACTTTGCAGCCGATGGCGCATTTGCAACTAACCGCACCATTGAAGAAGATATAACCGCAGCGTTTGTGCAATTTACTTACAACGGTTACATTGGCGATATGCCATACAACATTGTTATTGGCGCGCGCCAAGAGTCTACCGACATTACCTCAACGGCTAATATCGACTTACCTAACGCAGTAGCGTGGGAAGGTAATAACGACTTTAACGTTCGTTTTGGCTCAGCTAAAGAAGATTTCACCCTTAAATCTAGCTACGATCACTTTTTACCAAGCTTTGACTTTGACATAGAAGTAATTGAAAACGTAAAAGCGCGTTTTTCTTATAGCACGACAATTGCTCGCCCAACTTACGATAACTTAAGTTCAGCAGCGACTGTTGGTGTACCAGGTGCCCCTACTCTTTTAGCGGGTTCTTCACCGGCTACAGCGTCAACGGGTAATCCTGGTTTAGTGCCGCTAGAATCAGATAATATTGATGTATCTGCTGAGTGGTACTTTGCAGAAACAAGTTATGTGTCGGTAGGTTATTACACTAAAGACATCGAAAACTTTATTGGTTTAACACCAATGACGCAAAACTACTACGGATTACGCGATGCAACAGCGGGTCCTCGCGCACAAGCTGCCATTGCTGAGCTAGAATCTCGCGGACTTGCTCTAACCGATTCAAACTTATTTCAAATGGTTGCCGCAACAGAAAATGGCGTTGATTTTGACTCTATGACCTACGAAGAGTTTGAAGCCGCTTACGATGTAATTGCTAACAGCGATGACCCATTACTAGAATTTACAGCGCAAGTACCTACCAACAATAAAAATGCCACCATTGATGGTTTCGAAATTGCCTTTCAGCACTTTTTTGGTGAAAGCGGTTTTGGTGTGCAAGCAAACTACACCACAGTTAATGGCGACATAGACTTTGATGTAAACGCTGACCCTACTACAACACAATTTGCACTAGTGGGTTTAAGCGATACAGCTAACTTTATTGCAATGTACGAAAACGATGATTTTCAAGCACGTATTGCTTACAACTGGCGTGATAAGTTTTTAAATAGCGCAGCTCGATACGTAAATGAGCCAGGCTTTACTGAAGAATATTATCAAATCGACTTTAATGTTGCGTACAACTACAGCGAGCAACTTTCGTTTTTTGTTGAAGGCCTTAACATTACTGAACAAAACAGCCGAGAACATGGCCGTACGTCAGTTCAATTGTGGAACCTACAACAGCTAGGCGCACGTTACAATATTGGTATGCGTTACAACTTCTAAAGGTAATACAAAGTAGAGCCGTTAGTTTTTACTAGCGGCTTTTTTGTATTTAAAACAGTATTAATGCTAGTTTAATTGTTATCAATTTTAGGGTGTTAAGTCATGACCAAATCAATAACAAAAATAGTCGTTTTAGGTGGTGGCACTGCCGGTTGGTTAAGCGCAGGTTTGTTAGCCGCCGAACACCCGCACCTTAGTGTAACGTTAGTCGAGTCGGCAAATGTGCCTATATTGGGCGTGGGCGAAGGTACGTGGCCGTCAATGCGTAACACGCTACAGCGCATTGGCATTAAAGAAATTGATTTTATAACCCAGTGCGACGCGTCATTTAAGCAAGGTTCTAAATTTATAAATTGGCGAAACCTCAGTGAGGGAGAAAACTACTACCACCCTTTTATGAATCCACAAGGCTATGAGCAAACCAATTTACACGCCAGCTGGCAACGCATTGCGCCTAATCAAAAATTTGCCGACGTTGTTAATATGCAAAGCTTTGTATGCCAAGCAGCCCTTGCGCCAAAGCAATTACAAACACCCGAATACGCAGCAGTCACCAACTATGGCTATCATTTAGATGCGGGTAAATTTGCTGATTTTTTAAAAAATCACTGCGTTAAAAACCTAAACGTTACACATATTACTGACGATGTAACCGAGGTTATTAACGACGAGCATGACTATATTGCCTCATTAAAAACAAATAATAATGGCGATATAACAGGTGATTTATTTATAGATTGCTCAGGCTCTCGTGCTCGTTTAATTGGTGAGCATTTTAATAGTGAGTTTATAGCGCAAGATCATATTTTATTTAATAACAGCGCTGTTGCAGCGCAAGTACCTAATGCACACATCAATCAACCAATCGCCTCTGCAACGCTTTCTACTGCGCAAAGTAACGGTTGGATTTGGGATATAGCACTACCAACGCGCCGTGGCACAGGTTATGTATTTAGTAGTAAATATCAAAGTGATGAAAGCGCCACAAATACATTAAAAAGCTACATAGCTAAAAGTACCAGTGAGCAACAAGCTGAGCAACTTAACTACCGCGTATTAAAATTCAGCCCTGGCTACAGGCAAAAATTTTGGATTAAAAACTGTGTTGCCGTGGGTATGTCAGCTGGCTTTTTAGAGCCACTTGAAGCGTCAGCACTTGCCATGGTTGAGCTTTCAATTACCATGATAAGCGAGCAACTCCCGCAAAACCGCACACACATGAGCCAGCTTGAAACGCGTTTTAATGATCGTTTTAGCACGCGTTGGCAGCGCGTTATTGAATTTTTAAAGCTTCATTATGTGCTAAGCGAGCGCGACGACACTCCTTATTGGCAAGATAGTAGTAATTTAAATACCGCGCCCGAGCGCCTGCAAAACTTACTTAAACTTTGGCAATTTCAGCCCCCTAGCCGCTTTGATTTTATTGAAAACGAAGAAGTGTTTTCATCAAGCAGTTACCAATACGTTTTATATGGCATGGGCTTTAATACACAAACAGTATCTGCACAAAATGCATTTAACGACCCACGTGCTGGGGATTACTATTATCAGCAAAACCGCGAAAAAATAGCGCAGTGTTTAAACGGACTGCCAAGTAATCGCGCGCTTTTAAATCATCTTTTATCAAATAATGGGCAGCCACATAATGACTAAAACAAACGCTGTTAAAAACGTAGTAATTGCTGGGGGCGGCACTGCAGGTTGGATGGCTGCAGCAGCACTTGCTAAATTAGTTGGCAACAATATAAACGTAACCCTTGTTGAATCTGACGATATTGGCACTGTGGGCGTTGGCGAAGCAACAATTCCGCCTATTCGTACATTTCATAAATTGCTGGGTATAAACGAGCAAGCATTTATGAAAACCACTCAAGCCAGTTTTAAATTAGGTATTAGCTTTGAAAACTGGGGCGATGAAAACACGCACTATTTTCACTCATTTGGCGCAACAGGCAAAGAATGTTGGGCGGGTGAATTTCATCACTTTTGGCTGCAAGGTAAAGCACTTGGAATAAACAACCCATTTGGCGATTACTGCTACGAGCTGCAAGCGGCTAAAGCCGGTAAATTTGCGTTTAATCAGCAAAACCCCATTAACTATGCCTACCATATGGATGCCACGCGTTACGCGCAGTTTTTACGTGAATTTTCAGAGCCGTTAGGTGTAAAACGTATTGAAGGTAAAATACAAAAAGTAGTAAAAAACACTAAAACAGGCCATATAGAGTCATTAACTTTAAATAGTGGCGAGTATATTAATGGCGACTTTTTTATTGATTGCACCGGCTTTAGAGGCTTATTAATAGAGCAAGCATTGCATACTGGCTACGAAGACTGGTCGCACTTATTACCGTGTAACAGCGCCATTGCCGTGCAAACAAAATCCACCAGCGATACCGTATTGCCACTTACCCGATCTATTGCACACAAAAGCGGCTGGCAGTGGCGTATACCGCTGCAAAACCGTGTAGGTAACGGATTAGTATATTGCAGCCAATATATGGATGACGAACAAGCCAAAGCGCTACTATTAAATAACATTGAAGGTGAGACGCTTACAGAGCCGCGTATTATTAAATTTAAAACAGGGCGTCGCTTAAAAGGCTGGAACAAAAACTGCCTAGCGCTTGGCCTTGCTAGCGGTTTTGTAGAGCCACTTGAGTCCACCAGCATTCACTTAATTATGTCGGGTATTATTCGCTTTATGCGTTTATTTCCGTTTAATGGCATTACCAATCACGCCATTGACGAATACAACAAACAGCTTAAAAGTGAAATAGAAAATATTCGCGACTTTATTGTGCTGCACTACAAAGTAACTAATCGCGATGACAGCGAGTTTTGGCAACACTGTAGCGCGATGGAGGTGCCAAAAACACTTCAGCATAAAATTGATTTGTTTAAACAAACCGGCCGTGTATTTTTAGACGATGGCGACATTTTTAGAGTCGATTCGTGGGTGCAAGTTATGCTTGGTCAAGGTATTGAGCCTAATCAGCATCACTTAATAGCCAGCATGATGAGCGATGAAGAACTCACCCGTTTTTTACACGGTATTAAACAGCAAATAGAACAGCGCGTTAGCCAATTACCGCCACATCATGAGTTTTTAAAACAATATTGCCCAGCATAAAAAACCCTTATTACTAAGGGTTTTGGTTACACACAACAACTTTAGGTTTTATTATTCACACTTAACCACGGCGCTTTTAGCGCTTTGTGGCTCAAAGCTAATATCTGCAACTGAAACGCTAAGCTCTCCTGCTGTTTTAATAATAAAAGGGCTGGTTACTCTGGCAAAATCAACGCCCTTTTTAGCAAAACAGGTTAAATCTATACTCATGGTTTGCCATGTATTTAAATCTGCATTTTCAAGCTCATTAGTAATATCAAATTCGCCACCACAACCTTGTTCGCACTTCATTGCAAGGTATGTATGTGAGCTAGGTATTTGGTTTACTTTATAGCTAAAGCTAAGGGCCGAATTTGCTTCAATGTAGGCCACTTTGTCTTCAGTAAAGTTACTATTAATTTCGATGTAGCTGGATGCTGTGCCATCAAAGTTAAATTGCATCGCATCTTCTTGAATCGCTTTGTCTTCAGTGCGATAAGTAATGCCGCCAAGCTTTACACTGTTACTTGCTACTTGGTGCTGCTCGCTGTTTGAATTTAAAAACAAACGCCACGGCGTTTTAAAACTGCCATTAAATATAGACAGCGGTGCAAGGTTACTAATATCAACACCTGAGTCTTCATTTAGATTATTGGCAAGCGTACTTTCATCTTTATAGGTTAAACCAAAGCCATAGGGTAATAATGGTGAGTAATCAGCATCGCCCTTATTTACTGCGGTTTGCAGTGGCGATTTAGGCCATGAGAACGACAATTTACCTTTAAAGTCGTATTGTACCTGCCCACTTGCATCCGCTAATAAAACATCTGCAATACCTTGTCCTTCAGTGCCAGGAAGCCATGCTGCTACAAATGCATCTGACGCGTTTAGTTCGCTGTTAACCCACATTGGTCTGCCCGATATAAACACAGAAACAACCGGTATATTTTGCTGCTTTAGTGTTTTTAATATTTTAAGAGAGCGTTTATTGTTACGCTCAAACTCAAGGTTGTCTTTATCGCCATGCCCCTCTGCGTATGGTTCTTCACCAAATACAACAATGGCTACATCGGGTTTGGTATTAAATTCACCCGTTGGGCTCAAGATAGCGTTACCGCCAGCAGCCTCAATTTGCGTTTTTAATCCGGCATAAATAGACGTTGCTCCAGGAAAATCTGCATTTTGATTATTAGTTCCCTGCCACGTAATACTCCAACCACCCGATTGCTTGCCAATGTTATCAGCCGCATCGCCTGCTATAAGTATGTTGCTTGACGGGTTAAGCGGTAATAAATGGTTGTTGTTTTTAAGCAGTACTAACGACTCTTGTACCGCTTGGCGGGCAATATCGCGATGTGCAGGCGCACCTATTAGTTCTAACTTACCTGAATATTTTCGATTTGCGGGGCTTGGTTTATCAAATAAACCCGCGCGTAATTTAACGCGTAAAATACGTGCCACGGCGTCATCTATTCGCGCCATTGTTATTGTGCCCGCTTTTACTTGTTTAATTGTATTTTCATAAAGTGGTTTCCAAGCACCCGTTGGCACCATAAAAATATCAAGCCCGGCATTAACAGCTTGCGGGCAGCTTTCATTTGTACAGCCGGCAACTTGTCCGTGCCCGTTCCAATCGCCTACAACAAAGCCATCAAAACCCATTTTTGTTTTTAGTACATCGGTAAGTAAGTATTGATTGCCGTGATTTTTTTTACCATTCCAGCTATTAAACGATACCATAACCGATTGGCTACCTGCGGTTAAGCCTCCTATATAACCTTGCGCATGAATGTTATATAACGTCTCTTCGCTATCAATGTTGTCACCTTGATCGTCGCCATCTACCGTGCCGCCATCGCCTAAAAAGTGCTTAACAGTACTAATTACGCGTTTGTCACTTAAAAAATCATCACCAGCTCTGCCTTGTAATCCGTTTACAATTGCGGCTGAATATTCACGTACAATTGCAAGGTCTTCTGAGTAGCCTTCGTACGTTCTGCCCCATCGGTCGTCGCGCACTACAGCAACAGTCGGTGCAAATACCCAATCTATGCCTGTTGCCATTACTTCTATTGCCGTAGCTGCTGCAATTTGCTCAATTAATGCAGGATTATTTGCTGCACCTAAACCAATATTGTGCGGAAATAATGTCGCGCCAATCACATTATTATGACCATGTACCGCATCAGTGCCCCACATAGTTGGAATTTTACTGCCATCAATTGAGTCATCAACCGATGCTTGATACATACTTTCAGCAAGTGTTATCCAATCGGCTGGCGTTGCATGCTTATCAGCATTAGGGAACGAGCCACCGCCATTTAAATAAGAACCAAAGCCATATTTGCGCATGTCTTCAGCGGTTATATCGCGGATTTCAGGTTGGATCATCTGCGCTACTTTTTGCTCAAGCGTCATTGTTTTTAAATATTGTTCAATCGTATTTTCAATTTCAGGCGTTTTCACTACCTTGCTTTTAAGCGTTGGCCAAAGTGATAAATCACCTTGCTCATGTTCAGCCTTTTTGACTACGGCACTTTGGCTATTATTTGCGTTAATCTCTTGTTTGTTACACCCACTTAAAACGCACAATCCTCCTATTAAAATAGGGAGCATGTGTAACCTGTTAGTGTTTAAGCTTTTTTTCATTTTTATAGCCCTGTGTTGTGTCAGTGTGATTTTTTGAGTGCCTATTTGTTATTTAAATTTAACTATTGACCTGTTTAACAATAGCCACTAACCTAAATATGGAAGCGCTTCCTTAAAGTTATTAAATACCATACTTAGTGATTAATCAAATTAAATATGGAAGCGCTTCCAATAATGAATTTAATATACGCTCTATACAAAGCAAACTTTACCAAAAAAGAAGCAGAGGTTTTCTCTTAATGAAACAATTATCTTTACCTAGTGGCTCACCACTTTTAGCCAAAAATTTTACTTATGGTGTAGCTACGGCCTCATTTCAAATTGAAGGCGGCGCAGCTGATCGCTTGCCATGTATTTGGGATACCTTTTGCAGTAAAGAAGGCAAAATAGTCGATAATTCAAATGGCGATGTAGCCTGCGAGCACTACACTCGCTGGAAAGACGATATAAACTTAATTGAATCATTAGGTGTAGACGCTTACAGACTTTCTATTTCGTGGCCGCGCGTAATGACTAAAAGCGGTCACTTAAACCCGACAGGCGTTAAGTTTTATACCGACATTTTAGATGAATTAAAACGTCGTAACATTAAAGCTTTTGTAACGCTATACCACTGGGATTTACCACAACATATTGAAGATGAAGGTGGCTGGCTAAACCGTAACACCGCTTACGAATTTGCACATTATACAGATTTAATTACCAAAGCTTTTGGGGAACGTGTGCACTCTTACGCCACCTTAAACGAGCCTTTTTGCAGCTCTTACTTAGGTTACGAAATAGGCGTACATGCACCTGGCATAGTAGGTCGCGAATTTGGTCGTAAAGCCGCGCACCACCTATTACTGGGTCACGGTTTGGCTATGCAAGTACTTGCTAAAAATAGCCCAAATACACTAAACGGTATTGTACTTAACTTTACGCCTTGTTACTCAGTTACCCAAAGTGAAGACGATTTAAAAGCGACTGCATTTGCTGATGACTACATAAACCAATGGTACATGCAGCCTGTAATGCAAGGTAAATACCCTGATATTATTAAGCAATTACCTAAGGCCCACCTCCCAGATATTTTAGATGGCGACATGGAAATAATTGCTCAACCGCTAGATTACCTAGGGGTTAACTTTTATACCCGCATGCATTATCAAGCAAGCGAAACCGACTTTTACCATGAGCTGCCACATAAAGCGCCAATGACCGATATAGGCTGGGAAATTTATCCTAAAGCACTTACAGAGTTACTTGTATCGTTAAACGAAAAATACACCCTACCGCCTATTTATATTACCGAAAACGGTGCAGCCATGGCTGACGAATTTAAAGACGGTGAAATCAAAGATAACGACCGTATTGAATATTACCACGAGCATTTAAATGCCCTACATAACGCAGCTGAGCAAGGTGTAAAAGTAGATGGCTACTTTGCTTGGAGCCTAATGGATAACTTTGAATGGGCTGAAGGATATTTAAAACGTTTTGGAATAGTACACGTAGACTACAACACACAAAAACGAACTGTTAAAGCCAGCGGTAAAGCGTACAGTAACCTAATAACTAGCCGATAATTTTTCGGCTTATAACAATAAGAACACACACAGTGAACAAACTCCCTTTATACGAAAAAGTCGGTTACGCCATGGGCGATGCCGGCGCTAACTTAGTGTGGCGCGGCGCGCTTGCTTATTTAGCGGTGTTTTACACCGATACATTTGGCATATCGGCGGCTGCCGCTGCCATGTTGTTTTTAGTGGTAAGGCTATCTGATGGCGTAACCGATATTATTATGGGTATGATTGCCGACAGAACGCAGTCGCGCTTTGGTAAATTTCGCCCATGGATACTCTATTCGGCACCGTTTTTGGGCTTGTTTATGGTGTTGTGTTTTACTACACCCGACTTTAGCACCACCAATAAACTTATTTATGCTTACGTAACTTACATAGGTTTAACGCTTGCTTACACCGTAAGTAACGTGCCCTACTCGGCACTTATGGGCGTAATGACACCAGACGATACAGAGCGCACAAAGCTCTCTGGTTTTAGGTTTGCAGGTGCGTTTACTGGTGGCTTATTGGTTATGGGTTTTTTACCTGAGCTAGTGGCATTTTTTGGTGGCGGCGACAACGCCAAAGGCTATCAGCTTACTATGTACCTATTTGCCAGCTTACTTATTATTTTAATGATTATAACGTTTGCGACCACCAAAGAGCGTGTAACACCGCACGCCTCAAATGAAGGGAATTTAAAATCAGAGTTGTTTGATTTAACCAAAAGCCTGCCATTTATAATCCTACCTTTGCTTGCTACCACCCTGTTTTTTTATTACCGCGATTTATACAGCGGCGTATTTTTTGCCCTTGTTATGGCTGCAATGACATTCGTTATTAAAAAATTACTCAATAAAGATAAACAAAGCTTAACGGGCTCACAACGCGACATGGTTGATCTTCTGACCAACAAACCTTGGCTGGTATTACTCGGCATTGGTTTTTTAACCATGATGTTTAATGGCATAAAATACGGTGTAATTGCGTACTACTTTAAGTACCACGTAGCTAATGAACTCATGGCTGGGCAATACTTTATTGCTTTGTTGGTTGTATCTATATTTGGCGCACTTGCCACAGGTAAACTGGCCGAAATTATGGGTAAACGAAACCTATTTATAGCATCATTAATGCTAAGCGGCATACTCACTACTGCATTTTACTGGGTACCTAGTGATAACCTTATTGCTGTATTTACCTTTGGTTGCGCTGCTGAATTTTTTGCCGCGATGATGCCAACATTATTTTTTAGTATGCTTGGTGATTCAGCCGATTATTCAGAGTGGAAAAACAAACGCCGTGCTACAGGCTTAATTTATTCAGCGGGTACATTTGTGCAAAAAACCGGTGGTGGTTTTGCAGGTGCATTAGTATTAGTGGTACTTGCAGGCTACGGCTATAACGGTATGGATGAGCTAACAATTACACAAGCCCTACCTGGTATGCAACTACTTATGAGCTGGATACCTGCCGCATTTGCTTTTTTAGGCGCCGCATTGATGCTTATTTATCCGCTTACCTCAGCGATGACGCAAAAAATAACAGAAGACTTAGCAATTAGACGCAGTAATGTGTAAATTAACTTTTAATGACCCTTCGCACTTTATATTTTTTATAAAGTGCGAGTAAAAATACATATAAGCTAGGACATCAATGGCGACAATTTATCAAGTATCAGAAATGGCAGGTGTGTCTTTATCAACTGTTTCAAGGGTGCTTAACGACAACGACTACGTAAGCAAAAAAACTAAAAAAAAGGTATTAGAAGCAATGAAAGAGCTAGGCTATCAGCCAAGTTCTATTGCTCGCTCTTTGGCGTCTAGCACTACAAACAGCGTCGGTATTTTAGTTTCTGAGTTGGATGGTCCGTTTTTTGGTCAAATGATGTCAGCCATTGAAGAGCACCTTCGTATTGCGGGTAAACACGTTATTATTACCCCTGGGCACAGCGACGAGAAAAAAGAAAAAAGCGGCTTTGAGTTTTTAATAGGCCGTAATTGCGACGCTATTATTGCCCACGTAGAAGCAGTATCAAACGAGTATCTAATTGAGTTAAGTAAAGGCAAAACCCCTATTTACTTAATGAGCCGCTACGTTAAAGAAATTGAAGAAAACTGCATTAGCCTCGACAACGTAATGGGCGGCTACTTAGCCACTAAAGCCATGATCAACAAAGGCCATAAAAACATTGCGTACATAGCAGGCCCGCAGTTTAAAGAAGACGCGTCAAACCGTTTAAAAGGCCACAAAAAAGCCCTAGCAGAGTACAACCTAACCTTTGACGAAAACTTATTTTACATAGGCGACTTTAAAGAAACCGGCGGCAGCGACGGCTTAAGGCATTTTATTCAAAATAAAGCGCAAATAACCGCCCTTGTATGTGCCAATGACGAAATGGCATCGGGTGCTATGAAATACGCCCGCGAACACGGTTTTAACCTACCAAAAGATTTAGCCATTATTGGGTTCGATAACGTAATTTTCACCAATTACCTCTACCCAACACTGACTACTATAGATAACCCAGTTCCCGAAATGGGCCGAGCTGCGGCTAACTTAGTACTTAAAGACATTTATAAAAAAAGCGGCATAACAGTAAAGCACGTGTTTCAGCCAAAGCTTATTTTAAGAGACTCAACACCCGACATTAATTAACTTTAAACCTAATTTAAATCTAGTTTAAATCTAAGTTATGTAATTCATTTCGCACCCACTGCGTATTTAAATATTGCTCTACGTGCTGCTGCGCAAACTTTAAAAAGTGACGTGCAGCATGCGATATGTGCCTGTCTGCTTGGATTACAAAAAAACCTATTCAGACATAAATGCTCACAAATATAAAACAATATCCACATGAAAAAACTACAATAAAAAGCATAATAGATCCGATAATTTACCAAAAAGATCGTTTTAAATTTATTTATGTTGTTTAATAAAATATCACTTTACTTATTTTTAATTTGGCTCTAAATTCGCGCAAATTTTATTATTAAAGTAACCTCTCAAACTCTAAAACAGTGGTTATTTACCTTGATGAGTCGATAAACACACATGGCCGAATCAGCCGCCACAAGCACCTCTAACAACCCTTTAGCACCCGTTATCGGGCTGTCATTTTTTGCTATTGCATCAGGCTTTTTAATGAGCCTTATTCCGCTGTCGTTACCTGCATTTAAACTTGATGAAAATCTAGCGCCTTGGCTTGCGAGCATTTTTTACTTTGGCTTACTTATTGGCGCCACCACAATAGAGCGCATTGTGATAAAAATGGGTCATCGCTTCGCCTTTATATTATTTTTAAGCTTGTTAATAGTAAGTGTGCTTGCACAACTTGCGCTACCAAATACCGTTAACTGGTTAATTGCACGATTTGTAGCAGGTGTTGCTGTTGCCGGTGTGTTTGTCGTTGTTGAGTCTTGGTTGTTAATGACCAACACAGCAAAGTCGCGTGCTAAACGTTTGGGTTTATACATGACCTCACTTTATGGGGGCAGCGCGGTTGGTCAACTTGCTATAGGGCCGCTTGGCACCGAAGGTTCAACGCCTTATTTATTTGTAGCCTCGTTATTATTTTTAGCTATTTTGGCGCCTTTATTAATAACTAAAGGTCAGCCCGAAAAACAGCACCTTGAAAAACTACCACTAAAAGAAATAAAAACATTAAGCCACCCAGCTATGCTCGGATGCTTAGCATCGGGCTTATTACTGGGCCCTATTTACGGCTTAATGCCGGTTTATATTTCAGCACAAGCTGATCAAGCTCAGTACACAGGGACACTTATGGCGGTTATTATTTTAGGCGGCATGGTCGTGCAGCCGCTTGTGAGTTACTTATCTACTCGGCTTGAAAAAAGCTTATTGATGGGTATGTTTTGTTTAGTAGGCGCAGCCGGTGCTGTGGGTATACTACAAGCAAACACTTTAGCAGGATTAATAGTAAGCTACTTAATACTAGGCGCATGCAGCTTTGCACTTTACCCTATTGCTATAACACTTGCGTGCGACTCATTGCCAATGGCAAAAATAGTATCGGCAACTGAGGTAATGCTTTTGAGTTACAGTATTGGTTCGGTATTTGGCCCTATGCTTGCTGCAAATTTATCTGATGCACCCAATGGTATTGTGTTTTATTTAGCAGGCTGTTTAATCACGACCTGTATTTATATGTTTATTAAAAGCATTAAAAATATTCGCGCGGGTAAAACCCCAGTTGCAGGCTAATTTTTAACTTAAATACACGCTTGCTTATTAACGGATTTTAGCTGTTAAACACCTTGTTTTAACAGCTAAAACTATTATTTAGCAGTGAGTCTTTTATGTGGGCTCAAAAAAAACATCTTTTTCCACCCTTGGTTTTGCGTTGTAAAAAGCCACGGCATAGGCACTAACGATAAAATAGAATAATGCACATGAGGCTGTTTTCCTGCGGCATTTCCGGTATCGCCCAGTAAGCCAATTTGACTGTTTATGCTTACTACATCACCTGTACTTACCGAGTAGTCATTTAAATGTGCAAAATAATGCACGCGCCATTTAGGCCCAAGCACCGCAACCACTTTACCACCTCGGCTTAACTCACCTACAAATATAACAACACCATTTGTTGAGGCAACTACAGGAGTGTTCTTTATGCCAAAAATATCAATTCCTTTGTGCACACCCGACCTACCCCAAGGCTCGTACCAAAACGTGTTATGGTTCCAATCTTTACTTGTGGCACCTTGTACCGGAATCATTATTTTTTCGGGAATTAGTAAGCCTATAATTAGTAAAGTAGCTATTCCAATTGAAATCCACTTAAGTACTTTCACTTTTCTATCCTTGATATTTAAATAACTTATACTGGTAAATTATTAGCCATAATAACTGAACTCATCATGAGTCGTATTTATGGTTTTATTTATGAAGTTTTATTTGAATGAAATACCCGACTAACATGTACTAAGCTGATCAATTTCAAAACAGGTTTTATAAGTAATTGAGCACTGCCCGCTATAAACAACCATGTGCCACTTTCTATTAGTGAGTCATTTAAAAAGAAAAAACTGCCAATTAAAAACCACACAGCAATCAAAAAATCGTTAAACGCTCCCAGCGCTTCATATCGCCGCTGAATGGTAATATGCTCTTGTCCTAAATCTAAAATAAACTGATTACTGGGGTCCATAAGTACTGCTCACTCTTTTATTTAATAATTTAAAAAGCTTGTTTTCACAAGCTAAGCCGCACCATACAATAACAAAATTTACGCAATAAAAAACGCTGGCCAATGCGAATCAGCCAACGTTTTTATTGTTTGTGCAATACTTAACTAATCGTTTATTTTTTCTCTTTTTCTAAACGCTTTTTAAGACTTAATGCAGCATCGGCGGCTAATAAACGCATAAATTCAGAGCCATTACTTTGCTCGCCTTGGCCTGCGCCTATTACAATTTCAGGCACTAAACGGCTATTACCTAAGCTTGTAAATAAAGCGGTTTGAATTTTAACTTCTGCTTTTAGCGTTTCATCAAATACATACTTTGGATCAAGTGCAGCAGACTTAGCTCTTAAACGAGCCTCAGCTAAAACGTCCATACCTAATGCTTCTAAACGTTGTTGCTTTAGAATCTCTTCTTGTTCTTTTGCAAGCTCCGCTTTTACAGCCACTCGTTGCTGTGCAGAAATAATGGCATTTGCCTTAATTCGCTCAGCATCAATTTGCTCTTTTATTTTTAGTTTTTCAGATTCAGCACGTTGCTTAGCAATTGCTTGCTCACCTAAGGCCACTTCAGTACGCGCTTGTTGCTCTGCTTTTTTAAGGTTTTGACGCGCTAGCGCTTCATCAGCAGCAGCCTGCTTTTGGGCTTCAAGGCGAGCATTTACTTTGCTTTCGTAGTCAATATCAATAATGCTGGCATCAACTACTGTAATACCGTAAGCGCCTAAAATAGGTGCGTTACGCAGTGTATTACCCTCATCATCCATTTTAATATTAATAGTGACACGTTGCTGTTTACTTAAATTACCTAAGTCGTCAGATTTATCGCGCTCACCTGTACTAATAATTTGCTCAGTAACAAAAATACCGTTGGTTAATTGATCTGCAAAATCTTGGCTTAATTGACCATTACCACCAGAGTAATGTTGCTCTACCGACATCATACGCGCCGACGCTTTTACATTTTCAGTGGTTGCACGCATTAATAAATTAGATATTAATGTTTCTTGTGAACCAAACTCTTCGTGTATTTTAAGTAAACCACGTAGAGCACCCGACTCTGCTGCAGGTACATTGCCTGGCAATCTAAAACGAGAGACACCTCGTGCGCCACCTGTTGTGGTATCTAAAAATCGAATTGGTATTAGCGGTACAATTGCGCTTGCTGTTGCACCGGCATCGCCCGTAAAGTTAATCGAAATTACTTTTTTATAAGCAGATGTACTACCAAACGCTTTTAAGTAAGGGCCGGCTTGATTTATTACGGTTAAGTTACCTGTAAAAGCCGATTGATGTACTAAACGCTCATCTGCTTCATTCCACGAAACAACTTGCGATGTAAGGGTTGCTATCACTACCAATACAACAACAATTGATGACACTATAATTACATTACGACGACCAAATCGACTCATAAATGAGTCACTTTTTACTGCTGGGACTGCTTTTTCGCTATCCATTTTTATTACTCTCCATGTTTAATTTCTTTTTAACAAAGTAAATAATTTCCTGTTCACTCAAATGTGCGCAAAAGCTACCAGAGCGATGTAACTCAACAAATGTTGCAAGGATTTCTTCTTTACCTTTAGCTGTTTTATCTTGGTTTTCTTGTGTTTGATTTTTTTCTGTTAGTTGAGTGATTAGTTCATCAACTATCGTGTCTTTATCAAACAGTACGTTGTATTCCTTGGATTTTCTTACCCGACTTTTATGTACGTTGCTGTAAATTACATAAAGTGCAACGCATAAAATAATAACAAGTAAACTTAACCCTATAATATAAAAAATCATAAGCTCTACTTAAATTAGTTTAAATACTTAACGAGCAATAACAATTGTAAGCATCACTTAACAAATGTTAACCCAGTAATTTTACAGTAAACCCGAGTAAAAAACAGATTAAAAATAAAGTTCATCAGGTATACAATTATAACCGCACATAAAAGTAAGCTTTTTCAAACAAAAAATGCCAGTCAGTTATTAACTGACTGGCACTAAGCTAATATTAATTAAAGTGCTTTTACATTATTCGCATTGCACCCAATCAACACCATTTTCACTGCATTCATGCAGCATTGTTCCATCTTCTCGGCGGGTATCTCTAAACCATTTCCCTTCAATTGTTTTAATAATACGTACGTTGTCTGTGGTTTTGTATTTACGCCAAAAGCTAGCATCAATAGATGTTTCGTCATCAAACTTATAGGGCATAGCAGCGAGTACGGTCACTAAATCTTGAGTTTCTAAGTCAGTAGCTTTGTCTTTAACATTTACCCAATCAGATAATGTTTGAAAGTCGGCATTTTCTTCTCTAAAGGCAAAGTCAGTTTGGTAAAACGATCCTGACTCAGTATAGCTAATGCTAAAACCTCGCTCGAACGGTGTATCTAAATTAGCACTAACGCATTCATCTGCTGTTGGGAAGTTAACCGATGGGCTAGTATTAGTAACGCCATAAAGCACATTGCTTTGCTCAAAACTAACGTTCTCAATGCTAGAGCATCGGTAAGTACGATCGGCGTTAATGTAAACATCGTCTCTAACTGTTAATTTTCCATTTAACGATTCTTCGCCCCAAGGCGTATCTATTGAATCCAATCGAGACAAAATAACGTCAATTTTGTCGAGTTCGTCTGTATTTTGAAGCTTTACTTGCTCATAAATAAGTTCAGCGCCTGCAAAAATAACTTTGTCGCGGTACCATGCATTTTCAAACCCATACTCTGCATCTTTTGCTGTGTCTTGATAAATCACTGCTCTTACTTCTTCTGCATCAGGATACTGAGCATCTAGCTCTTGCTTGAATTTATAGGCCGCTTTTAGTCCCTTAACAATTGCTTGTGCTCTGTCGTAAGCGTCGCTGTCGTTAGTAGCGATAAAATCTGAGTAAATTTGCTCTGTCGACAAATTATAATGCGCAACCAAGTTTTGCATAACATTTGTTATTTCGCTTTGAAGGTTTGCAAGTAGCTCAGTATTTTCTTTAAGTGCATCACAACTTAAATTATTGTTACCACTTTTTTGGAATTGAAGGCTCAACTGCTCCCAAATAACGGTTGTTAAAGGTGATATATTTCGAATATCTTCATCAGTCAAAGCCTCAATTGAGGGTGGAAATGACATTTGATACGCTTGTGTTACCTCGCCTAAGTCCTCGTCAATTGCGCCAACCGGTACATTAACGTACATAGTTGAATACGGCACACACAGCGCCTGCTCTTCTGTAAAATTAAAACTATAATTACCCGATTCTTCAGAGACTACAGAAGGTTCTGATTGCTCGTCAAAAGTACCATCGCCATCAATATCCAGCCATACTATTGCACCAGATACATAACCATCAATAACCTTTCCTGTAAGAGAGATAGTGTTAACTTCTACGGGATCTACTTTTATAGGAGCTGGCTTAGCTACAACTGGCTCTACAACGGCCGCTTTATCACCGCCACCACATCCAACAAGGCCTAGCGTAAACGCTAATGAAATAGCTAACTGACTTTTTTTAAAAAACATACAAAGACTTCCTTTTTTGCACTTTAATTATTATTAAAAATCATATTGTTATAAGTTACTTTAATACAAAATAAGTAATGCCAATCTGCTTATATATGGGATCTAGTTAACGTTAAGAAAATTATGCTAGAACGAGGCGAAAATTTTTGTATCTAGTTGTTCTAAATAAAATTTTAACGACGTTATAGTGCAATTTAATTTGTTAAATTACTCAAAGATTTATGCAGGTTGGTATAAATTTAAACAACAGAAATTTATTGAATTTTTATGGGGGGATGGCAACAAGTTAACATGCCCTGTACCTATATAGTGACACAGCATGTTATATTTAGCTCTTACATTTGTTAATAAAATAAAAATACTATTTACTTTTATTCACTAATATAAGCTTTATGTACCGAGCTTAAAGGGGGTTGGTGATAGAGAGTTTTTTGTAAGCAAATGTGTTTTTAATACAAATACAAAAACCCCACGTTAAGTGTTATCTTACGTGGGGTTTTGCTACTCGCGAACCTTATAGCTAATTCAAGCTATAAAGTTAATCTAAAGAGATAACTCTTTTTTAGCGCGAGTTAAGTTATGTGTTACAAGTGAGTTTTTAGAAATTTGAACTGCTTCATATAAATCAGAAATACCAGCAGTGTCTTTTTGAGCCTTAATACGTGCTACACCACGGTTACTTAATGCAAACGATGTAAGTTCACGTACTTTTAAACGCGGACCATGGCTTTGCTTAAGCAATGCAATAGCTTGTGTACAAATAGCTTCTGCTTCTTCGTAGTTTCTTGCTTCAACATTTAAAGCACAGCTATTAAATGATTTTTCAAATGCGGGTGCTGCAGTTACAGAGTCTTCAATAACCATTAATTTATAATCACCTTGATTAGCCATTGCAGCAGCTGAGCAAGTTAATAATGAGCCAAGAGCGATGGTTTTTAAAAGTGTAAATTTCATGATTATATTCCTAATTAATTAAGTCGTACTTGTTGCCGACAACTTAACTTTAGAGTGTTAGCTCAATTACCACAAACGATAAAAACAAACCTAATAAGTGAATAAATCTAAACTATAGACTTTAGTCTAACGCCTATAAAAATACTCATAAATTACAATCAGTTAAAACTATAAAAATCACTAAATCATAAATAAAAGAATACAGTTTTATTATTTTTTAATAATACCAATTCGCTTAATTAAGTGATCTATTTTGAGGATGAAAAAACGTGTTGATAGCTAGGCAAAAAATTCGCTATTTGGTTGTTCTAAATGAGAATTTTTTAACGCAGGTAGCGACACGTTTAGCCCCGCAAAATGATTAAGTATTATTGCGGATTGGTATAACACAATACAAAGTTAATAAGCACGAAAAAGCCGATATTGGGGTTTAACCCAACATCGGCTTTTTTACTCTCGCTATTTTATATTATGCTTTAGTAAGCACTTTATAAAACACGTTATAAAGGTTTTTTATAACGATAATTCTTCTTTAGCGCGAGTTAAGTTGTGCGATACCATTGAGCTGTTAGACAATTTTGATGCTTCGTATAAATCAGCAAGTGCAGCTGTATCGTTATGCGCTTTTAAGCGTGCAACACCACGGTTGCTTAATGCGAATGACGTAAGTTGGCGTACTTTAAATTTAGGGCCATCTGCGTCTTTTAAAAGTGCGATTGCTTTAGTACAAATTGCTTCAGCCTCAGCGTAATTTTTTGACTTAACATTTAGTGCGCAGCTATTAAATGATTGCTCAAGTGGCTGTGGCGCTGTTGCAGTTTCAATAACCATTAATTTGTAATCACTTTGATCAGCCATTGCAGCAGCTGAACATGTTAATAGTGAGCTAAGAGCGATAGTTTTGATAAGTGTAAATTTCATGATTAATTTCCTGTAAGTTAAGTCGTACTCGTTGCCGACAACTGAACTTTAGAGAATTAACACAACCCCGACAAACGATTAAAACAAACCTAATAAGTGAAGAAAATTAACCTATAGACCTTAGTCTAATACGTTTAAACTTTTTCTATATATTTAAATAACTTACGAACCAACAATCGTGCCTAAAATCGCTACTTTACGTTTTAAAATGTATATAATTATTTATGCTTTTTTTTAGTTGGTTTTATTTTAAACACCTTACTTTGGCATAGCTGAGTAACTATCAAACAAATTTATACATTTAATTACATGCAATACTAAGTTATGTATTTATAATTACAGCTCTGGTAACTTTTCATCATTAATGGGTTAACTTTTTTGAAACACATACTTCCTCTTTTTGTTTTATTAAGCACGCTTTTATCATTTAGCCAAAATGCTAACGCAAGGCTTTTGCTCGGTAATGACATGCCTAACACCGGTATGTTTATAAAATCAGAATTTAATGGCGATAGCAGCATTACATCTGCAGGTGTAGAAATGATGGTTAAGCAAAATTACAGTAACTTTGGTGTTGTTTTTACAAGCGCAATTGGCGCGGCAGTAATCGATAATAAACAAGGCGAGCAAGAAGAATTTATAACGTGGGACAATGGCATGAAGCTTGGTTATTTTAATGACTTTTTTATATACGCCGAGCTTGGCTTAGATCTGTTCGAACTCGCCTTTAAAAACGATAGAGGCGATAACACCTACCAAATAGAAAAATCGAACAACGACATAGACGGCTACGCAGGTATAGGTGCGGGTTATCACTTTAAGCCATTTAAAATAGAAGTATTTACCCGAGCACGCCAAATAGATGGCGACTACTGGGAAGCACAAGAACATATTTACAGCGGTGTGCAGCTCAGCTTTACGTTTTAACTCCCCTTTTGTTTTATAAAAAAATAAAAAGCGTGTGAAATACAGCTATTTCACACGCTTTTTAAAAGAATTATATTTAACGGATAGTTTTGGCTACTTTACCAATGCTCAAACCCTGAATTAAAATAGAAAACACCACAACCGCATAAGTCAGAGCCAACAAAATATCGCGCTCGTTCCCATCAGGTAGTTGCAATACCAGTGCAACCGAAATACCACCACGCAAGCCACCCCAGGTTAAAACTTTCCACGCACCAGATGGCAACTCTAATTGCTTATTAAATGTAGTGGTTGTTATACCCACAACAATTAAACGTGCCATTAACGCTATTAAAATTGTTAAGCCACCAGCAATAAACAAATTACTCGAAAATGCAATCATGACGACCTCAAGCCCTATGAGTACAAATAAAATGGCATTTAAAATTTCGTCAATCAGCTCCCAAAATAAATCAACGTAATGGCGTGTTTTGTCGCTCATAGCCATACTACGACCATGATTACCCACCATTAACCCCATCATTACCATTGCAAGTGGGCCCGACAAATGCCAATGGCTTGCAAGTGCATAGCCACCAATAACGCCCGCTAAAGTAAGGAGTACTTCTTCTTGGTAACTATCAATACTTTTAAGTAAGTAATATAAAATACCACCTAATACCAAACCAAAAACAATACCGCCACCGGCTTCTACCGCCAGCGTGTTTGCTACATAATAAGTTGTAGGAATATCACCACTTGATAAAACACCCAATAAAAGCACAAAAATAACCACGCCAATACCATCGTTAAACAACGATTCACCCGCAATCACGGTTTCAATACTTTTAGGCGCCCCCGCAGATTGTAAAATTCCCATTACCGCAATAGGATCAGTTGGCGAAATTAATGCGCCAAATAATAAACACCATATAAATGCTAAATCAAAACCAAGCAAAGGAAGTACTAAATAAAGCGCACCAGCAATAATAACCGTTGATAGCAACGTACCAACACAGGCCAAAATACCTATTGGCAATTTATAGCGCCTTAAGTCGCTAACATTTACGTGCAGCGCCCCAGCAAAAAGCAGCATTGAGAGCATGCCATCAAGCAAAACTTCAGTAAAATCTAACTGATCGAGCAAGCTCACTTCGTAATCTATAAGATCATCAAACCCTAAAAAGCCCAAAAATATAGCGCCGATAGATAAAAGCATCGAAATAACCATAACGCCAATGGTTGTTGGCAGGCCAATAAAGCGATGGTTTACATAGGTGAGTAACGCGGTAATTGATAAAAATATCGCACTTATTTCAAGTACGCTTAGGCTGGTTCCTGGTGCCATGGTTTAAATCTCAATATTTATTTAATGATGCCTTGCTCAAAAAAAGCAAAGCAGAAGGGTTATTATTTTTATACGGTTATCTCGCATTATATTCGTGTAGCCTAAACAAGCATACCCAAAATATTAATTATAAATACACACCCTACTCTGTTAACGTATTTAAAGTATTAACTCACGCGTTAAATAAAACAAAAAAGCCCATGTTAGGAATTAACCTAACATGGGCTTTTTTACTCTCGCTATTTTATATCATACTTTTTTAAGTATTTTATAAAGCGCTTATCAAAGATAAGTCTTCTTTAGCGCGAGTTAAGTTATGCGATACCATTGCACTTTTAGACATTTCATTTGCTTCGTATAAATCAGCAAGGCCAGCAGTGTCGTTATTCGCTTTTAAACGTGCAACACCACGGTTGCTTAATGCAAACGATGTAAGTTGGCGTACTTTAAATTTAGGGCCATCTGCGTCTTTTAAAAGTGCGATTGCTTTAGTACAAATTGCTTCAGCTTCAGCGTAATTTTTTGACTTAACATTCAGTGCGCAGCTATTAAATGATTGCTCAAGTGGCTGTGGCGCTGTTGCAGTTTCAATAACCATTAATTTGTAATCACTTTGATCAGCCATTGCAGCAGCTGAACATGTAAGTAGTGAGCTAAGAGCGATAGTTTTGATAAGAGTAAGTTTCATGGTCGTAGTCCTGTTGGTTAAGCCGTGCTTGTTGCCGACAACTGAACTTTAGAGAATTAACACAAAACCGACAAACGATTAAAACAAACCTAATAAGTGAATAAATCTAACCTATAGACTTTAGTCTAATGCCAAATTACTAATTTACGGCAATTGGTATTTATACAATCAGCAACCAAACCCACACCTTATTTAGTGCGTTCAAGCAACTTAACTATTTGGGCTACAACCATTTCTGGCTCATCTTTTTGCGGGTAGTGATAACTTTTATTTGTTATAACTATTTCACCTTGAGGAAAGGCATTAGCCCACTTTGAATGTAAGTCGCCCCACATTTCACGCGCTTTGTCGGTAAAAAATAATACCGATGGCTTTTTATATTTTTTAACTGAGGCGATAACAGTCACGGGTATATCAGCAATTTGTGGATAATCAGGCAGCGGGCGTTTTGCCCAAAAATCTAAATACTGATTCGACATGCCATTTTTCATGTCATCAAGCTTTATTGCTGCAATTTCTTTTTCAGCGCGTGGCAAATCAATCGCGCGCATAATATCTACATCGTGCTCTGATGCAGGCTCAATCAACATCAACGCTTTAATCTTATTAGGGTATGTTGCAGCAAATACACGCGCAATATAAGCACCATAAGAGTGCGCAACATACACAACAGGCTCTTCTATTTTCAGTGTTTTAAGTAATAACACAGCCTCAGCTGCATATTCTTCTGAGCTATAGTTTTTCTTTATTTGTGCAGAGCCGCCATTACCAATACGAGAATACCGTATAACTTTAGCGTGCTTGGTAAGTGATTCAAAAATCGGGTCCCAATCACTTAAACCAGCAGAACCACCCGCTTCGAGTAAAATAGTATGTTTACCTTTACCACCTAGCTCGTATTCAACGTCAAAGCCATTTACTTTGACGACAGTCAATTTAGCTAATGCATTATTAGATAATAAAAGTAAGAAAAGGATTTGTATTGTTGTTTTATAAGTCATAATTTAATTAAACTTCACCATTACTTGAAACAAATATTTGATCACGCAACTTTCACCATGCTCTAAACCTCAAAAGATGCAATCTTCCTTAAGTATCTTTTTGAATATTCTTACTTCATATCTTACCTCAGATTAAAATTGTAAAAAAATTACTTTCGACTAGGAATATACGTAACCTCATTTATCACCCAAACCTATAAACTCCCTCGCCCATATGCCATAATCTAAATAATTCATTATTTTAGTAACTTGGCGTGTATTTAGGCGCTTTTAAGTTAACTACTCAGGGTTTTCAGCATGGCATATCAAGAGCAAAATCAAGCAACAATCTATTGGCACGACTACGAGACTTGGGGGGCGAGCCCTCAAAAGGATAAGCCGAGCCAGTTTGCGGGTATTCGTACCGATCTTGATTTAAATATTATTGGCGAGCCACTTATTGAATATTGTAAGCCGCAAGCGGATTACTTGCCTAACCCTGAGGCATGTTTAATCACGGGTATTACGCCACAAGTGGCGATGCAAAAAGGTTTGGTTGAGGCTGAGTTTATAGCCAAAATTCACGCTGAATTTAGTGCGCCAAACACCTGTGTGGCTGGTTATAACAGTATTCGCTTTGATGATGAAGTAAGCCGTTATAGCTTTTACCGTAACTTTTACGACCCGTACGAGCGCGAATATAAAAATAATAACAGCCGCTGGGATATTATTGATTTAGTACGTGCATGTTATGCGCTGCGCCCTGAGGGCATTGAATGGCCGTTAAAAGAAGACGGCAGCCCGAGCTTTAAGCTTGAACATTTAACGGTAGCTAATGGCATTGAACACGCCGCAGCGCATGATGCACTAAGCGATGTAACCGCCACTATTGCACTGGCTAAGCTAATAAAAGAAAAACAGCCAAAGCTATATAACTTCTTTTTTGGGCTGCGTAATAAAAAAGCCCTTGCTGAATTGGTTGATGTATTTAACATGACGCCGCTGGTGCATACCACGTCGCGCATACCTGCAACGCAAGGCTGTACAAGCTGGGTTGCACCAATGAGCTTTCATCCAGTAAATAAAAACGCGGTTATTTGTTTTGATTTAACTCAAAACCCGCAAGTACTCATTGATTTAAACGTAGAAGAGTTACGCAAACGTTTATACACCAAACGTGTAGATTTAGCCGAGGACGATTTACCTGTTGGCTTAAAACTAGTGCATTTAAACAAGTGCCCTATTTTAGCCCCAGCTAAAACGTTATTGCCTGAAAACGCCGCTCGCCTTGGGATTGACCGTGAGCAATGCTTAGCTAACTTAGCTATTTTAAAAGCCAATACCGACCTTCGCGATAAAGTAACCGAAGTGTTTAACGAGCAAGGTGATTACAGCGCAACTACTAACGTTGACTACTTACTTTACGATGGTTTTACAAGCCATGCTGACAAAGCTAAATTTGCGATTATTCGTGATGCAAAACCAGATGAATTAGCTGGGTTGAATTTAGACTTTGAAGATAAAAAGTTTAATACGTTGTTATTTAGATACCGCGCACGTAACTGGCCTGAAACGCTAAACCAGCAAGAGCTTGACCAATGGCGCCAGTATTGCCAAAACAAGTTAATGCACGGGGAAGATCAACCATCGATTAATGCGCAAGATTTTATGATCACCCTTGAAAACCTAGCGCATGAACATGACGACAGCGAAAAAAACCTTACAATTTTAAAGGCGTTGTATAACTACGCTCAAAGCATGTAATTTGCTTTAAGTTTGTTTATAAATATCTGTACCACTTCAAACAAAGCAAAATCTATTTCACAAAGAGAAGCGAATGAGGAGTAAATGAGAAGACATAAAAACAATAATTTTTTAGATCGATTACTTCCTCTAAAAGCGCAGCGCCTCTAAACCTCTTTGTAAATAAATTACTTTACGGGCTTTGCCCGTCACGCAAGCAAGCTTCGCGTCTACGAAACAACAATAAACTATACTTTGGGGTATACGTAGAGCTCGCTCACGTGAAAAGCATAGCTTTTAATTACTTAAATAAAACTCTATTCACAAAAGAAGCGAATGAGGAGTAAATGAGAAGACATAAAAACAATAATTTTTTAGATCTATTACTTCCTCTAAAAGCGCAGCGCCTCTAAACCTCTTTGTGAATAAATTACTTTACGGGCTTTGCCCGTCACGCAAGCAAGCTTCGCGTCTACGAAACAACAATAAACTATACTTTGGGGTAAACGTAGAGATCGCTCACGTGAAAAGCGCAGCTTTTAATTACTTAAATAAAAATCTATTTCACAAAGAGAAGCGAATGAGGAGTAAATGAGAAAATATAAAGACCAACAACAATCTTTTTATCTATCACTGCCTCTAAAAGCGCAGCGCCTCATAACCTCTTTGTGAATAAATTACTTTACGGGCTTTGCCCGTCACGCAAACAAGCTTCGCGTCTACAGCGTTACTTTTTATGTAGCGCTTCAATGCGTGCTAGTAAGCTTGAGGTGTCGTATCTGCCGCCGCCAAGTGCTTGTACGTCGGCGTAATATTGATCGACCGTTGCGGTCATTGGTAAAGTAGCGCCGTTGTTTTTAGCTTCATCGAGTGCAATGCCTAAATCTTTACGCATCCAATCTACGGCAAAACCAAACTCATATTCACCCGCCCACATTGTTTTGTAGCGGTTTTCCATTTGCCATGAACCGGCTGCACCTTTAGAAATGGTTTCTATAACTTTTTCACCATCAAGCCCAGCTTGCTTGGCAAAATGTAAGCCTTCGGCTAAACCTTGCACTACACCAGCAATACAAATTTGATTAACCATTTTACAAAGTTGTCCCGAGCCAACGCCGCCTAGTAATTGGCTAAAACGACTAAACGCCGCCATAACTGGCTGCACTTTAGCAAATACAGCTTCACTACCACCCGCCATAACCGTTAATACGCCGTTTTCGGCGCCAGCTTGTCCGCCCGATACAGGCGCATCTATAAAGTCGATATTTTGCAGAGCCGCTTTTGCAGCCACTTCGCGTGCTACTTCGGCAGAGGTTGTGGTGTGATCAACCAAAATAGTGTGCGGCAACATGCCGGCTAACACGCCATCTTCGCCATACACTACTGAGCGTAAGTCGTCATCGTTACCAACACACATAAATACAATGTCGGCATTGCTGGCAGCTTCGCGCGGGGTTGATGCAAAGCTTCCTGAATGTTCTGCAGTCCACGTTTGAGCTTTAGCTTGAGTGCGGTTATAAACGCATACGCTGTGCCCTGCTTTTGCTAAATGCCCCGCCATTGGGTAACCCATTACGCCTAAACCTATAAATGCGACTTTCATTGACATAAAAATGACCTATTTAACTGATAACTTAGAAACTAGACCTCGATTATGTCAACCGGTCGATAAAAAAGCGAATGAAAGTCTTTATAAAATTTCCTTAACGGGAAAGGTAAGTAGGTAACCTATGGACAGTATTTATCAATTTAATGCACCACTTTATAACAGCGAAAATTTTCCTCTTAGCCAGTTACAGGGCAAAACCGTCCTTATTGTTAATACAGCGAGTAAGTGTAATTTTTCGGTGCAATTAAACGCACTCGAAAAGCTCTACCAGCAATACAAAAGCAATGGTTTTACTGTGCTTGCGTTTCCGTGTAACCAGTTTGGCCAAAATGAGCCGCTTGATAATTTAGCCATTAAAGACTTTTACCAAGATCAATTTAATATCTCGTTTGAGGTATTTGGTAAGGTAATGGTAAACGGGCCAGAAACACATCCGTTGTTTAATTATTTAAAGTCGCATACGCGGGGTATTTCGCAAAATCGTGCAATTAAGTGGAATTTCACTAAGTTTTTAATTAACTCACAAGGGCAACTTGTTGCACGCTATGCACCGCGTACTAAGCCCGAAACACTTAAACAAGTAATAGAAAGCAACTTACTGCAAGCTGCAAAGTTAAGCGCTGCAAGAGGTGGTAAAAAGGTAGCATCAAAAATACCTTTGTTTACGCCAGCTAAGGCTTAATTTAAATCAATAAAATGCGTGTTACTAAAGCACAGGTTTATAAAGTAGTTTATTGTATTGATACTTATTAAGTGTCGAGGCTATTACCATGAACATTGCTTTTTTTAGTACTCAAAAGTACGAACTGCCTTTTTTTGAACAAAGTACACGCGATCATCGTGATATAAAAATAACGTATTTTGAGCAATCCCTGAGCGAACAAACGGCTATTTTAGCAAGCGGGTTTGATGCCATATGTGTATTTGTAAACGACACCGTAAACGACACGGTTATTGAACAATTGGCAAGCCAAGACATAAATACTATTTTACTGCGTTGTGCAGGATTTAATAATGTTGATTTACCTGCAGCAAAAGCACATAAAATTAAAGTATTACGCGTACCGGCTTACAGCCCAGAAGCAGTAGCCGAGCATTGTATTGCACTTATGCTCACGCTTAGCCGTAAAACCCATAAAGCGTATAACCGCGTACGCGAAGACAATTTTGATTTAAACGGATTGCTTGGTTTTAACTTGCACAATAAAACCGTGGGTATTGTAGGTTGCGGTAAAATTGGCCTTGCGCTGTGTAACATTTTAAATGGCTTTGGCGCTAAAGTATTAGTGTGCGACCCATACGCGCAACCTGGCAATTATACAATTACCGATATAGACACCTTGCTTAGCCAAAGCGATGTGATTTCTTTGCATTGCCCATTAACGGAACAAACTCATCATCTAATAGATGATGAGGCATTTAGTAAAATGAAAAACGGTGTTATGCTTATTAACACCTCTCGCGGGGCACTGCTTAACAGCAAAGCGTGCATTAATGCACTTAAAACTAAAAAATTAGGGTATTTAGGGCTCGACGTTTACGAGCAAGAGTCGGAGCTGTTTTTTAAAAATCACAGCGACGAAATAAACCAAGACGATATATTCTCGCGCTTAGTGAGCTTTAAAAATGTTTTAGTAACGGGGCATCAGGGCTTTTTTACCCAAGAGGCACTCACCGAAATAGCAAACACAACCCTACTTAACGCGCTTGAAGTAAATGAAGGTAGGCCTCTAACTAATGAGGTTTTATAAATACCTTAGCTTTACCTAAATAATAGGCACAAAAAAGCGAAGTTAGTCTCTTCGCTTTTTTGTTTAAAAATTTACTTTAAATAGAGCTTAGCCAAACGCAACGTTTGCAAATACCAAGGTCATTAATATTGGGCAAACAAAACGAATATACTGAGCAAACCAGTAATGTACGCCTGTTGTTGCTTGGTGTAATTTATTACCACGCTGCCACATCCACCCTACTGTAATAAAGTAAAATAAACCCATAAGCGGTAATTGGTATTGAGTAAATAGCATAATTACCAAACCAAATAACCAATCAAAATTTAGTATAATGGCGCTTGCACACACAAGTACAACGGCGCTTACTGCCCACGTTGCTTTGGTGCGGCTAACGTTGTGATTTTCGACTAAAAACGCTACCGGAATTTCGGTGGTCGATATAGTTGACGTAACCGATGCGATAGACATTAATACAAAAAATAATAAACCAACTAATAAGCCAATTTCGCCCATGGTGCTAAATAGCTCAGGTAAAATAGCAAAAATAAGTTGCCCTTCGCCAATCAGTTTACCGCCACTAAATACCTCTACACCGTTGTGCTGCGCCACATAAATAGCAGGAATAATAAGTAAACCCGCTAAAAAAGCAACGCCAGTGTCAAGTAGTGCAACACCTGCGGTGAGCTTTGGTAAATTAGCATCGGGCTGTAAATACGAGCCATAAATCATCATGCAGCCTACACCTAACGAGAGCGAAAAGAACGCCTGCCCCATTGCGGCAATAATTAAATTAGGGTCGAGTATTTGGCTAAAATCAGGGATTAAATACGCAGCAAAGCCTTCGCTTGCGCCATCGAGTGTTGCAATGTAGGCAATTAAACCAACAAGCAGCACAAGTAATAGTGGCATTAAACGGCGCGACCAGGTTTCGATTCCCGATTTAACCCCTTTTAAAATAATACTGGCAGTTAAAATAAGCATAAGTGGCGTAAATACAAAATTACGCAGCACTGAGTCGCTATGTAAAAATTCGCTTGCGCCTGTGAAACCTAAAAAGGTTGTTATGGGTTCAATAGCGTACGAAAGCATCCACCCTGCCACTATTGAATAAAAACTTAGCATAACAACTGCGCCTGCAAGGCCTATGTAACCGGCTGCTGCACCTACTTTACGGCTAGTGTTTTGCCATGCATCGCCCAATGCTTTTACCGGGTTAGCTTGTGCTTTGTGACCTAAATAAAGTTCGGTATAAAGCGCAGGAAGCGCAAGTAAAAATATAACAATAAAATAAACCAGTAAAAAAGCACCGCCGCCATGGTTGGCCGCTTGCGTAGGAAAACCCCAAATATTACCCAAACCCACTGCTGCGCCAGCAGCGGCTAAAACAAAACCAAGTCGGCTTTGAAACCCATCACGCACTTGTGCCATACATCTACAAATCTGTTATTATTTTGATTATTGTGAATTAAACCATATTTCATGCCAGCTGAGTAATAAAATTGTACCCAGCCTTTATTAGTGGCACTAACCGCTCACAATATCAGCGACTTCTTTTGCTTTAGGGCTTTTATGACTGAACACTATTTTAAAAACGCCTTGAGTATTACTTCAACTCAATTGGCAAATTTGTCTTTAGCGAGTAACAGTATTTTATTATTTAATGCTAAAACACTTGAGCTTAGAGACTTTAATTTGCCCGATTGCTTAAGCCCGTTTGAATTAACTATTATAAACCGCCGTAAAAGCCCACAAGCTAAGCAAGAGTATTTAGCTACGCGGTTATTGTTAAAACACCTTATTAAAGTAACGCAGCCGCAACATACGCATGTACCCCTTAATAAAATGAGTACCGAATTTGACGAAGCAAGCTCAAAGCTGCAAATACATGTGAGTGGTGATGTTATAAATACCTGTATTTCACACTCGCATGGTTTGGTTGGGGCCGCGCTAAATTTTGATAGAAGTGAGTTTGGTTTTGATATTGAAAAAGTAAGCCTAAAGCGCCCGTTTGAAAAGCTCGCTAAGCATTTTTATCATAATGATGAAATTACACTTATCACCAAGCCCACTAATACCCAAGCCCAAGCAGATACATTTTTTAGAATTTGGACATTAAAAGAGTCACTTGCTAAAGCCACCAGCCGCCCTATTGCAAAGTTACTTAGCCCTAATGTGTTTGACGAATTACATAGTACAAAGCTGAGTGCTTGCAGTAATCGCGTTACTGTAGCTGATAGCAGTGACAGCAATGTTTGTTTTGATGTGAGTGTGGTGCATAAAAAAAGCACCGACTGGCGATGCTTTTTATTAAATGACTTTATTAATCAGTTTTGTTAAGTGATTTTACTAGTTAATTTTCCTGAATAACCGTTATTTACGCGGCAAAATCATTTTCTAATAAACGACTATGAATAGACTGTACTACGTTATCTGACTCAGTTTGCTCTACTAAAAAGCACAGGTTGTGCTTACTTGCACCGTGACAAATTAATCGAATGTTAAAATCTTTTAGCACACTCATTAAGTTCATTTCGTGTTGGCGTAATTGAATCTCAGAGCCAATAAGTGCCACCAATGTTAGGTTGTTTTCTACCGAAACATGGCAAAACTCTGCAAGCTTATCTAGGCATTCTTGATCAAGCTCTGGGCGCGAGGCGTTTTGCGCGTTATCAAGCGTTATAGCCACACTGATTTCTGATGTAGTTACCAAATCTACCGATATATTGTATTCACTTAATAGTGTAAATACGCGTGCTAAAAAGCCGCTTGCTAGTAGCATTTCTGGGCTTTTAAGCGTAAGCAATATTTGGTTTTTACGTTGCGTTACTGCGCGTATACCTGGTTGCTGCGATTTTTCGCGCTCAATCCACGTACCGCCACGCTCTGGCTCGCGGCTAGAACCTACAAACACGTTAATGTGGCTACGGCTCGCTGGTAAAATAGTTGCTGGGTGTAATACTTTTGCGCCAAAGGTTGCCATTTCAGCGGCTTCGTCAAAACTTAAGCGTGCAATAGGCGTCGCTTTTGCGCACAAACGCGGGTCGGTGCTAAAAATGCCCACTACGTCGGTCCAAATATGCACACTTTTAGCGTTAATCGCTTCAGCTAGTAATGCAGCGCTGTAGTCTGAACCACCACGTCCTAGCGTTGTGGTGTGACCGTATTCGTCACTACCAATAAATCCCTGAGTTACAATTACTTGAGCGTCTAATAACGGAATTAAATGCTCTTTAGCAGCTTGCGCTGTGGCTGCAACATTGGGCGTTGCTTTACCAAATTGGCTGTCGGTTTTAAGTACCTTGCGCACATCAAAGCGATCGGCATTTAAACCTTGTAAACGCAGCACTTGAGCAAACAAATACGACGATAAACGCTCACCAAAGCTAAGTAGCTCGTCGTGTTGCTGATCGGTTGTTAGTGGTTCTTGAGCCAATGTTTGAAATGCTTTTAGGGTTTCGTTAAAGCCAACCGCTAAATCGGCATCTAGCGATAATTCATCTAAAATAGTTTGTTGAATAGCAAGCACGCCGTTTATGTGTTCTTGGCGCTCACTAGGAGTAATGCTTGATTTACACAGTGCAACTAAGTGATTAGTTACGCCGGCACTGGCGCTCACGGCAACAATACGTACGCTTTTATCTGCAACAATAATTTCGCTACAGCGACTCATCGCTTCAAAATTTGCAACACTGGTTCCGCCAAATTTGGCAACGATGTAATCTGATTTTGCGCCTGATACTGTTTGTGGCACTGATTGGGTAGTCATTTAGTCTCCTTTCGCGGTATCCAAACCGCAATAAAACAAGAAGAACTTGGCAAAGGAATGCTTGAAGATAAGTCCACTGCCAGAAGCTCTCCACCTATATTGGTGACAGTTTTGGGGATTCAGCCCCATAAACCGAAAAACAATGACGACGTACCATTATTTTCCTCGGCGAGTACTTCCCTCCTTAATGATCATCGGCTTTCGTCGCCTAACATTAAGTACCTAAGTATCGCACCTCTTCTGAATGCTTTATTAACCAGTGGCTAATAAAACAAAACCCCACTAAGTAGCGGGGCTTTGAAAGTTATCGTTTAGACGTCTAGCTGTCAAGCATTTAATAATTTATGAGTTAAATAAAACTGCCCATGTAATACGAGCCCGCATATCCAACCGTGTAACAAATTAATAAATGCAGCGATAAACGCAAGTAGCTCATAAAGGTAAGCGCTTTAACTTTACTCATGGCAATAATGCCCGCAGCCGAACCAATAATAAGCATTGAACCGCCCACACCCGTTGCATACGTAAACGACAACCAATGTTGTTGGCTCATTACTATATTGGCTTTTAATAATGCAGCGGTAAGCGGTACGTTATCGACCCCAGCTGATAATATGCCCATTAAGTAGTTTGCGTATTCTGGTGCCATTACCGTGTATAGGTCGGTAAATTTACTCAACATACCAATTTCTTTAAGTGCGCCAACAAGTAAAAGTACACCTACAAAAAACAATAATGTGTCGTATTCTATATCGCGAACAAAATCGATTATGTCTTTGTTTATGTCTTTTTTGCGCATTAAAAATTGCGCCACTAAAAACATCACTGATAAGCCAAACAAAAAGGTTAATAAAGGCGGTACGCTGTAAATTACACTCAACGTAAGTGTGCTCACTACGGTAGATAAAAATATAACAGCAATGGTTATGTCGGTTTTTTCAATGCGGGTTTTACCTGCACTAGCAAACTCAACACGCCCTTTCATACCTATAGACAGTAACGCAGCAAGCAGCATAACGCTTGCAAGTGCTGGCGCTATAAGTAGTAATAAATGAGCAATGGTTACTTTGCCATCTAAAAATATCATTAGTGTGGTTACGTCACCTGTTATTAGCGATACCCCACCTGAGTTCACTCCAAACACAATAAGCGTGGCGTATTTAACGAGCTTTTTAGGTTCAAGCTTTAACGACATAACAACCGCAAGCGATATAAGCGTCGCTGTTACGTTGTCTGAAATCGACGAAAACAAAAACGCAAAACCACCCACCAAAAACATGAGCTTTTTTTCGCTAATACTTTTTGGCATAACACGGTGCACAATATTTTCTATAAACCCCTTTGAATTTAAATACGCGACAAAGGTCATTGCAGCCATTAAAAATAGCCATAATGAGGCAATTTCTAAAATATTTTCGTTTAAAAGATGCTGAATCGTATCGGGGCTTTGCCCGTGTAGGGGGTATATAAAAAGAAGAATCCAGCAAAGCGTACCAAAAAACAGCGTGGTTTTAGCTTTATTTACATGGATTATATCTTCTATAACGATCAGTAAAAATGCAATCGCTATCAGGGTTAGAATAATCGAGGAAACCATGGTAGTTAAACAACCTTTGATATAGTTTTAAAGAACACACAAATAACATTCCATTTCATGTGCCTATTTTCGGCGCGAATTTTAGCACTGCCTCTATGCAAAAACTATTATTAAATGGTCTTAAAAACGAATACTATATACAGACAAGGTTAATTAAAAATACGTAATAATGAGTCTTCTAAAAGAACTCAATAATAAAATACTAGGATGTTGTAACCCCTTATGATCCCAGCTAAAAAGCTGCTAAACACCATAACCGAACATTGGGGTGTATTAGAGCTATTATTTAAACGTTTTAAAATGGCTGACTTTAGCCTAAAAGACGTACAAAACGCGATTAAGCAAAAGCAGCCTACGTGGTCAAACGAACGCATTTATAAAGAAACAAATCGTTTGTTAAACCAAGATATTTTAATTCCACTGGCTAAATCCTCTCAGCTTGAAATAAATCGTGCTATTGCTGATTTTGCTACTTTTTTACTGCAAGAAGAGCATTTAGGTTTAGCGCAAGAAATTAGCGTATTAGTAGAGGACCTTGCTCGTTTAGGTAACCGCCTAGATAACGCTGGCGAAATAGAAGACTTTGACGACTTACGACGCTACAGCCGCATTATGGATGATCGGGTGCGTAAAATAATGAAGCTCTATACGCACAACGAAAACGCTATTTTAAATATTGTTGAACAAGCCAAATCAAATAATGCAGTGCAATCGCTGCAAAAGCGTTATAAAGCGGTAATAGAAGCCTTTGACGAATACATAGAGCCAATGCTTGAAATGGTTGATATTCGTGGTGAGTTTCATGCATGTTTTACCCTCATTGAAGAGCAAATAAGTAAGCAAATACTGCACATTGAGCGCTCAGGTAAAGCGTATAACGACAAACGTATGCTGGAGCAATTACGTACCCGTATACTCGAAATGCATTTAATGGGCCGAGAAAGCTTACGTAAAAGTGCCGATATGCTTATGCCACTGCGCGAGGAGCTACGCCGTAATAACTTAATTACTCGCCAAGCAGCCAAAGTACTTGGGCTTGTACGTAAAAATGGCGTAGACAATATGCTAAGTGCTGTGCAACCACATTTTGTAAGCGACGCGCAGCGATATTCGCTTGGTCAGCAACGCCATATTGTGGCTTACATGGCAAGCTTGGTTGAATTTGAACACGAAGAATACCAATTGCCTGACCAGCAAGACGTGCCTGCATTTGTTACGCCTAATATTCCTGACTACAACGATGTTAAAACCAGCTTTGCTAAGCGCTTTAATAAAAAACGCAAAAAGCCGCAGCCCTTGCTGCAATTTTTAGACGAAAGCTATCCAGATCTCGATGCCGACGAAATGCTATTTTTGTATCAAAAATTGGTCAGCGACAGCGATATTAAAATAATTCAAAGCGATGAAAAAGCCCGCGTAAAAATTGCCGGTCAGCACTTTTCTTTATATCCATTTAATTCAGAGCCTCAGCCAGATCCAAAGGCAGGTAAATAAACCATGACACACATAAACTTAGACGAGCTAACTCATCTACAAGCCATTAATAAAAAATTAGTAGCGGGTTATCACATTTGCGAGCAAGACAACGTAATGTGGCAAGAGCTTGACCAACACATAGAAGACTACACCGCCCTATTTACCGCTTTAGGTAACGATTTAAAACACGATAGCCGTGGCTTTTATTATTTTGGTAGCGACGAAAGCACACCCAATATGGGCAAAATATCTCGCGCTATCGCACTCACCATTTACATTTTAATTGAGCACTACGCCAATACGGGTAAAGATCCAATGCGCGCATTGTTTGACGACGTAAACGATTTAGAGCTTATGCAAACGCTGGTGCAAATTAACAAACATTTGTTTGATCAGCTTGAGATATTTTCGGGATCGGATTTGCGTAAAGACGTTTACCTGCGCATGGTGCGCTTAGGTTTAGCCCGTGAAGTAGAAGGCGGCTTTATGCTACAAGCGCCAATTCACCGCTACATAGATGCACTCATGGAAGTAAACGAAGAAACCTACATTACAGAGGACGAGGAATGAAAAATCTATACGGACTAAGCAAACTCGCCCTACTTAACACCGCAGGCTATGCAAAATGTGTGATCCCGCTTGATAAAAGCAGCTCTATTTGCGCGCCCAATAACACCGGTAAAAGCTCGGTTATTAACGCCCTGCAGTTTCCGCTTATTAACGATTTGCGCTTAACAGAATGGGACGGACACGATTTAGATGAAACCCGTAAGTTTTATTTTTCATCCGATCAGTCCTACATTTTACTAGAAGCTAACTTGCCTCATGGCTCGGTAGTAATTGGAGTTGCAGGACTTGGTAAAATTGCCGGTTACGCGCATCAGTACTTTTGTTATCAAGGTAAGCTTGATTTAGAGCAGTATACGCAAGGTAAAACTATTATTAAATTTACCAAGCTGTTCAACCATTTAAAATCGCTTAACTACAACCCTATTGAGCTTAAAGCACAAGAGTTAAACGCGCTGTTGACTGGCGGCGCAACGCCTTTTGACGGCGACATTAACCTAAAAATGATCCCGCTAAATAATGTACAAGACTCTTCTATTTATAAAGAAATATTTAGACGTATTCTTAACTTACATAAATTGGGCGCAAGCGACGTAAAACGCTTTATGCTACGCGTGTTTGAACGCCATATGTCGAACTCTAAGGTCGACTTTTATGAAGTATGGCGTCGCTCGTTTGATAAAGTAAACCGCTCAAAACGCGAATTAAAAGCCCTTGAGTCAATGCAAGAGCCAATAGCAGCGCTTGAATCAATGCTTGAAAACCAAACCGTGCTTAAAGGTAAATTAGCCGCATACGCACCTAAAATTGACCAAGCACTGATTGATTTTGATACCTATCAAGAATCGCAACTTAATGAGCTGGGTATAGCCCTTGAAGATATAGAGCACGAAAAACACGAGTTTGAGCAAAAACAAAGCCTATACGTACAGCAATCGCGTGATATAGAGCGCAGACAAACTCAAATTGAGCAGTGGTTCTTAGATTACGATGCGCTTAAAAGCGAGTTTGAACTGGTAAATAAAGCCACGCTTAAAACCAGCCTGACTCAGTTAAAACAAGATTACGAATCGCTTTCGCACTCTATAACAAGCGCACAAGGGCAAAGCCTACACACACTTGACTACCGCATTAGCGAAACACAAAAACAAATTAAGAGCTTAAAACTGCAACTTAAAAACCTTGAGTTTAATTTGTTTACCCGTATGCGCGAAGACTTATCGTTAAAAGAAGTGGAAGAAATATCGCGGATTTTGAACCCAGATATTCTCTCGTTTGCAACCACCACTAATGGCGATATAACCATTGATGACGAAGACGCGTTTGGGGAATTTTTATCGCTATTAAGTGAAAACGTTAAAGGCGGCGTATTAACGCTACCAGGTGCGAGCATTAAACTTAAAAAGCTCTCGCCTGTGCAAATGCAAAGCGGCGAAAACAAAGAGCAATTAACCGCTCAGCTAAGCGCACTTGAGCATTCACTTAAAGAGTTTAAGCAACAGCGCGATGTTGCTGCAAACGTTGCCGACAAACAAAAAGAAAAAGACGAATTATACGATGAGCTAATGAGCCTCGAGGGCGCCCTAAAACGCTTAGAGCAGTTTGAGGTAATGCAGCAGTCGGTTGAAGCGCAAGCCATGCTAAAAGAGCAGTTATTAGCTGAGCGCGAACAAGTTGACGACTACCTGCAAGATATTCAAAAAAATAGTGGCTCAATTGCCGATCGTCGCTCGTTAATTAAGTCGAAACAAGAGCAAATTAATCGCCAAACTGAGCGTCTGCGCCAAGTTAAAAGCGAGCGAATTGATCATACGCTTGATTTATACAGCGGCAAAGTAACTCCATACATGATTGATATTACAGTCGACTTTGATAACTTAAGCGACCTTGTTCATCACTTTAATAAAGACTGCCAAGAGCTGCGTAATTTTGACATAAACGTACGCAACACCTATTTGCATGTATATAACGCGGGTATTACTAAATTCGACAATGAAAACGATGAGTTTACTAAATACCAAAAGCTAATAAGCGCCTTTCATAATATTGATAACGAACGCGATGCCGTTGAGCGCCAAGCACGTGTTGCGCTTACCGAGGTTGCCGCAACGATTAAAGGCTTGCGAGAAGATTTAGACCGACTTCGCCGCGAAATGAATAGCTTTAATAAAGGCATTAGCCAGCACCGTATTTCAAACCTGCAAGCGTTTAAAATTAACGTCATACCGCGCAAAATGCTGGTTGATAGTATAGATACCATTATCAGCACGTCGCATCAGTTTGAGCAAGGTGACACGCTTGATTTACTTAGCCAAGAACCGTACAGCGAAAGTGCGGTAAACGAAGCGAAAGATCACTTAATTAAACTCGCCTCAGATAAAGCGGGCTTAACACTTACCGATTTATTTGATATTCGCTTTGAAGTGGTTAACCGCGCAGGTGAAACCGAACACTTTGAAAAAATAGATTCTGCAGGTTCAAACGGCACACGTATTACGATTAAGTTATTGTGTGGCATGTTGTTTATTCGTTACTTATTAAGCGATCAGGAACAAAACCTATACCGTATACCTATTTACATAGATGAAGCGGCCGACATTGACCCACAAAATCAAAAAGCAATTATAGAAACCGCACTAAGCTTTGGTTTTGTTCCTATATTTGCCTCAGTTAAGCCGCAAATAAGTTGTGACTACATTGTGCCGATTCGCTCGGTAAAAGACGGTGCACAAAACTGGGTAGATGAAAAAGATTGGATTGAAGTTGAACACAATTAATTGGCCGTTAAGGCAAACCAACTAAACTAAAATATAGGACGTTTAAATAATACACATTTAAACTATGTGTGTTATTTTAAATTAATGCATTTTATTGGAGCAAACGTAATGAAAAATATACTTATTGTTGCAGCGCTAGCACTACTTACGGCCTGTACACAAACCCCTGATTGGGATTACGATAAATCAGCCAACTTTAGTAATTTTAAAACATTTGCTTGGGTAGAAAACGCCAGCCTAACTAAAGACACAAATAATTACCAAATTAATGGCCTAATGGAAAAACGTGTTCGCACTGCCGTTAACGCAGAACTGAGCCAAACACTAGGTATGAGCTTAGTTGATGCAGCAAATGCTGATGTACTTGTTAACTATCATGCATCGGTAGATAAAGAGCTTGAAGTAGATACATTTAATGTAAACTACCGCCCGCATTGGGGTTATTGGGGTACTGGTTTTCAACGTGACACAACCGCGCGTGAATACGAAGTGGGCACACTGATTATTGATATTGTAGACCGTGAATCTAACCAGCTAGTATGGCGCGGCGCAAAAGAAGGCCGATTAAAGAAAAACCAATCGCCAGAACAACGTGAAGCATCAATTAATAAAACAGTGAGCGAAATATTAAGTAACTTCCCGCCGCAAAAGCAGCAGTAAGTTAAAATTAGCTATAAGTAAGTTTTAAAAAAGCTCACAGTACGTGAGCTTTTTTGTGGGTATGTATTTTTGGGACTTCAGGTTTAAATAATTATGAGCTGCGCTCATCACGTCAGCAAGCTGCACGTCTACAAAATACCGGATTAAACTTTACCTGTAGGCGCTATGCTTGCTTGCGCGAGAAGCGATAGCTTCTAATTACTTTATAGCGCTATATTCCATCTTAAATTACGAGCTGCGCTCGTCACGTCAGCAAGCTGCACGTCTACAAAAAAACACCGTGTTAAATTTACGATTTATACTTATGCAGTAACTCAAGCGGTATATGGCAGTAATCATCAGGGTGATTAGTTAGTCGGTCTTGATGCTCAGGATCGCTTGGCACGTAGTTAGTTAGCAGCTCTACCCCTACCACAATTTTATCGGCATCACTGCGCTTGTTTATATAATTGCTTGCTGCATCTAAATGGCTTTGGTTTTTGCTATAAATGGCAGTGCGGTATTTAGGGCCTACGTCATCCCCTTGTTTATTAATACTGTATGGGTCAATAATTTCAAAAAAGTAATCATACAGCTTATTTAGGCTAACGACTTTTAAATCAAAAATGACCTTTACGCATTCGGCATAACCATCGTATTCGCCGTCAGTGGTTTTGCTTGTACCATTAGCGCGACCTGCTTCAGTACTTATTACGCCTGGTAAGTGCTTTAAAAACTCTTGTACGCCCCACAGGCAGCCACCAGCAAAGTAAATAGTATTTTGTTGTGTCGTATCCATTATAAATGTTACCTAATAAGTAATTATACCGATTGCATTAAAATAATGTTCTATTATAGCGCCAAGAAAATAGCGCAATAACAAGGCGAAAATTATGACATATAGTTGTTCTATATAAATAACTTTTAACGCAGTGAGTGCGCTATTTAATACGATAGAATGACCATGTTTTTAATAAAGCCGGTATTACGTAAATGGTTATCAAATGCAGTTATTAACAAATTAATGTACAATCGCGCACAAAATGACTGCTGTTACATTTAATTATTTTATCATGCTCAAATATAAGCTTTGAAATTAATTGTAACCGCAGCTACAAATAAAAAATGACGAGAAACACATGAATCGCACACCACACCTTATAATACCTGCAATATTATGCAGCGTTACTGCATTTGCTAATGCTAATACGCTATCTGATGAGTCGGCAATCGAGAAAATAACGGTTGAGGCCTCACCCACTGCAAATAAGTTGCCAGTAGGTACATTCGACTCGCCTATTTCTAATTTAGAATATGACCCCCGTGTTGATTTACAATCGCGTAATATGGCTGAGGCGCAGGCTGATGTAACTATACGCGGCGGTATTTTCGAAAACACCGGTTTTAGAGTAGGAAGCGTTACCCTGCTTGACCCGCAATCTGGGCATTATTTTGCTGAAATACCCATTGCACCGCAAATGCTAACCGGCCCAGATGTTTTAACCGGTGCCGATAACGCACTTTACGGTATGAATAGCTCTGTAGGTACAGTTTCGTTTGGTTGGAAACCGATTATTACTGGCGGTAGTGTATCCCTTGGTACTGGTACAAACGACTTTAATCTGCAAAGTATTCACGCTGCTAAAAACACACAACTTGATAGCTTAGCTAACTATACTCTGGGCTTTGAAGGTGAGTATTCTCATTCGCAAAGTGATGGCACCATTGATAATGGCGATCATGACTTCTCGCGCGCCTCAGCTCGCGTGCAATTAGCAAGCGAGCATAGCCAAACAGATTTGTTTTTTGGCTCACAAGATAAGTTTTTTGGCTGGCCTAACTTGTACACCCCTTTTGGCGTTAACGAAACTGAAGATTTAGAAACCCGTCTTTGGATGCTTAATCACAAGCAAAACTACGCTGATAACAGCAACTTTGAAGTATCTGCTTATTATCGTACCCATGACGATCACTATATTTACTCGCGCGAAAATCCTAGTGCATTTGAAGCTTTTCATAAAAGCGAAGTTAAATCGTTTGGACTTTCGGGTCGCCATGCACAAAGCGATGCACTGGCAATAAATTACTCTGCACAATTTATTGATGACTCGATTGAATCAACCACACTTGAAAACAACTTTACCTCACGTAAGTATTATAAATTAAGCGTATTGCCTGAATACAAAATGGCGCTTGAGGATAATAAACAACTTACATTTCGTTTAGGTGCTGCGTTTGACGATACAAATAGAGACGACTCTGAACTGTCACTTATTGGTGATATAACGCTTAATACACAAAACAGCAAAGGTTTTGAGCGCACGTTTTATTTATCGTACGCAGAGGCGAGTCAAGTTGCAGGCTACACAGCCATTGGCGGCAGCGACTCTGGCGGGTTATTTAGAAGTAACTACAACCTTGAGCGCGAAACCACATCAAACTTGGAGCTAGGTTTATTACTTGAAGAACAAAGCTGGCAGTTAAACTCGGCTATTTTTTATCGAAAAGATAATAACTTGACCGATTGGACCTTTAATTTTGATTCAACCTCAGCGCGCTTTGCAAACCCAGTAGATATTGATACTGCAGGGGTTGAATTTTTAGCGACTAAGCACTTTGATACAGCAAAGCTTATAGCAAGCTACACCTATTTACATAAATCAGAAAACTACGGCGCAGCCGATATTGATGCCAGCTTTTACGCGTTAAACTTTCCTGATCACCGTTTAACACTTGGCGCTGTGTACAACCCAACTGATATTTTAGAATTTAGAATAGATAACGAATGGCGTACACAACACAAAAATGCACTTAGAAACGGCAATGACAATGCGTTATTTACCCAGCTAACGCTTAAAATAACGCCGCCACAGTTGAGTAATTTATTTATCACCTTAGCGGCAGATAACTTATGGGATGAGTCGTTTGAAGAAATACCAGGTACACCTGGGCGCGGTGAGCAATATACGTTAAGCGCAACGTATAGCTGGTAGAAAATAAAGCCAGCGTTTACGAACTCAATTTATACTTTGGTTTGTAAACGCTGTGTTTATTTATATAAAAGTGCAGTTTTTAGGAAAAAATATTACACAAAGAGAAAAGAATTAGGAGTAAATGAGAAAAACAAAAGCCAACTATTACTTTAAATTAATCTCCTCCTCTAAAAGCGCAGCGCCTCCTCCCCTCTTTGTGAATAAATCAGTTTTACAGGCTTTGCCTGTCACGTAAGCAAGCTTCACGTCTACAAAACAAACACAAGCCTACACTTTGGCGGTAAACGTAGAGCTTGCTCGCGTGAAAAGCGCAGCTTTGAATGACGTAAAATAAATACTCAGTAATAAAATAAGTGTAAATAGATGTGTATTAAAAACGAGGATTAAGTTAGCTCTTCAAGCTCTGTAATAAGCGCTAGGGCTTGTGCATTTGTAGACCCGCACACATCAAGCGTGGCACTAAAATCGCTACATACTTTTGGTCGACTTTCATCACCAAATAACTTACATAAATTACGTTCGTCCAGCTGAATACAACGCTCTCCGGCTTTTTTACCATTTGGCATACCTGGAATAGGCGAACTAATACTTGGCGCAATACAACATGCGCCGCAGCCTAGCCTGCAATTCATCGATTCGGTTTTCATAATTTCCTCGGTATAAAAAACACTTACTTTAATTTCTTTTTAGGAACTTAATTAGTCGCATAGTGAGTTGTAACACACACATGTAATGCTTTGTTACATCTTAAAACAGCTTGTAAACACTTTATTGCGTATTATTGCTCTGTCACCACCAATTATGAAGGAATGCCTTGTGGCTACTACAAAACAAATAATACTCCCAATCGCTGTTTTAGCAGGCGGTATTGCTTTAGCTTTCGCCTTTATGGCAATGAAAAAACCACCCGAAGAAAAGCCAGAGCAAGATTTACGTCCTTTAGTAGCAACACAAAGCGTACTTTTAGATTCTATAACGCTCGATGTTAAATCGTACGGCATTGTTAAACCAAAATATCGTACCGAGCTAATAGCACAAGTTAGCGGGCAAGTTATTTCGGTATCAGATCAATTTGTTGAAGGCGCGTTTGTAAAGCAAGGCGATATTTTAGCACGAATTGATGCAAATGATTACGAAGCAGACTTTATTGAAGCGCAAGCGGGTTTAGCACAAGCAAGCTCAGCACTTGAAATAGAACGCGCGCAAGCACATGTCGCTCAAGCTGAGTGGGAGCGCATTAAGTCAGACTCAAGCGACGCTATCGCATCAGAACTTTATTTAAGAAAACCACAGCTGGCCGAAAAATTAGCGCGTTACCGCTCTGCTCAAGCAAGTGTTAAGCGTGCTAGCCGCAATCTTGAGCGTACTTATATTAAAGCCCCTTATGATGCCATTATTAATGAGCGCACAATTAGCTTGGGGTCAGTAGTAAACCCAGGTAATAGTTTTGGCGCACTAAGCGCAACCTCAGTTGCAGAGGTACGTTTACCGGTTGCCGATCAAGAACTGCAATATTTAAAAAATGGTGGCGTAGGCTCAAATGTTACATTTAACGCAGAATACGCAGGTAAACAAACAATGTGGCAAGCCAAAGTAATTCGCACCGAAGGTGTGGTTGATCAAACAAGCCGCATGAGCTATTTGGTAGCACAACTTGCAACACCTTATGGCGATAAAACACGCCCTCTTCGTTTTGGTTCGTACATTAACGCTACCATTGAAGGTCGCCCGCTTGATAACGCAATTATTGTTGCGCACCACTTAGTTAAAGATAATAAAATTGTAATTTTAAATGACGATTTAACATTGTCGTTTAAAACCCTCAATATTATACGCGAACAAAACGGCATGATTATAGCCAGCCAAGGGTTAAACAATGGCGAGCAAATTGTTACCTCAGCGCTTGAATACCCAACTGAAGGTATGGCAGTAAAAATTGAAGATATTGCGCCTGATAAAACTGATGTAACTCAACTTGCGCTGAAAGAGGAATAATCATGAACACTCGTGAAACAGGGTTAATAGCATGGTTTGCCCGAAATCCCGTTGCAGCCAACCTACTAATGATATTTATATTAGTGGGCGGTATTTTAATGGCGATGACCATTCGCAAACAAATGTTCCCACAGTTTGAAAGCAACTGGATAAGCGTACAAGCAGTTTACCCAGGTGCAGCCCCGCAAGAGGTTGAAGAAGGCATAACCATAAAAGTTGAAGAAAACCTCGAAGGTATTGAAGGCATTAAACGCCTAATTACGTACTCTAACCGTGGTTTTTCACAAGCGTGGATTGAAATAGAAGAACAATACAATCCACAAGAAGTACTTGATGAAATTAAAGTACAAGTTGATTCAATAAACACCTTTCCTGCGGGAATGGAGCGCCCTGTTGTGCGCCGCGATAAGTTTGAGCAAGAGGTAATGATACTCGCGCTTTACGGCGACATGAGTAACTACCAGTTAAAAGAGCTTGGCAACGATATAAAAGACGAGCTACAAGCACTGCCTCACGTTAACCTTGTTAATTTTAACGGCGGCTTAGAATATGAAATTGGTATAGAAGTCAGCCCCGATAAACTGCGCGAATATGGCTTAACATTTAGAGATATTGCAGGCGCGGTGCAAAACTTTTCGGCAAATATGTCGGCGGGACAAATACGCTCTGAAAATGGTTATATTTCGATGCGTGTTGAAAAACAAGCCTACCGTGGTTTTGAGTTTGAAAAACTGCCACTTATTACCCTTGCTGATGGCGCACAAATTTATTTAGGCGATGTTGCAACTATTAATGATGGCTTTGAAGAAGGTCTACAATATTCAAAATACAATGGTAAGAATTCACTCTCGTTTGAAGTAAACGCATCAAAAGATCAAGACATTACCGATGTAGCAAAAGTACTTAAAAGCTACATGGCAACTAAAGAGCCGCTTTTACCAGCAGGTGTTAAGCTCTCTCCTATTGTTGATTTAACTTACTACCTTGAAGGTCGACTCGATATGATGGTCGATAACATGATTTGGGGTGGCTTGTTAGTAATGTTAGTGCTGGCACTATTTTTACCGCTACGCTTAGCATTTTGGGTAATGATGGGTTTACCGGTGTCTTTTCTGGGCGCCTTTTTGTTTATGCCTATTGGCTTTTTAGATGTAACAATTAACCTAGCCTCTCTTTTTGCCTTTATACTTGTGCTCGGGATTGTTGTTGATGACGCCATAGTTGTGGGCGAATCAGCCAGTGCCGAAATAGAAAAATACGGTCACACACTTGATAACGTTGTACGCGGTGTAAAACGTGTTGCGATGCCAGCAACCTTTGGTGTATTAACTACCATTGCGGCATTTTTACCGCAAACAATGGCAACAGGCCCTGGCGCTGCTTTTTCTAAAGCAATTGGTGGCGTTATTATTTTATGTTTGATTTTTTCACTCATTGAATCAAAACTTATTTTACCTGCCCATATTGCAGCAATGAACCCACGTAAACCAAATCCTAAAAACCTATTACATCGCTTACGTATGGTGATTGATAGTGGTTTAAAAGGCTTTGTGAATAACTACTACCTTCCTTTTGTTGGCCGCTGTATTCACTATCGCTATACCGTAATTGTTGGCTTTATGTGTTTACTTATTGTAAGCGCAGGTATGTTTGCAGGTGGTTTAGTTAAGTTTGTACCAAACCCTAAAATACCGCACGACTTTCCGCGTATTGATATAGAAATGAACCTTGCCTCATCTGAGCAAGCAACGCTTGAAACCGCACGTAAAATTGAAAGCGTGTTGTTACAGGTCGATCAGCAACTACAAGAGCAATACGGTAAACCGATGATCCGCGATTTATCGGTAAGCCTTCGCGGACGAACTGAAGCAAATATTATGGCCATTTTGGTAGAGCCTGATTTACGCCCTATCGACACCTTTGCCCTAAGTGCATTATGGCGTGAGCAAATGCCCGCTCTACCCGGCATTAAAACCATGACCATTCAAGACAGTATAATGAATGGCGGTCGAGATGATGGCGACGTTAGCTTTAAACTTGAAGGCAAAAATGCTGACGAGCTAAAAGAAGTGGCTGGTAAATTAAAAGCCAAATTACAAACAATGGAAGGCGTTGGCGACGTAAACGATTCAATGCAAAGCGCTACCGACGAAGTGCAACTTGATTTAAAACCACTCGCTTACAGCATGGGTTTAACGCTTGCTGATGTAGCGTCGCAAGTTAGCTTTAGTTACTACGGCTTAGAAGCGCAGCGAATATTGCGTGAAGGCGAAGAAATTAAAGTCATGATCCGCTATCCAGAAGACGAACGTAACTCAATAAGTGACATAGCAAGTGTGCGTATTATTACACCTACAGGCGCTGAAGTACCGCTAAGTGAAGTAGCCGAAGTTAAGCTGGTTGACGGTGTAAACCGTATTCGCCGAGAAAACTCTAAACGCACTGTAAACGTATGGGCTGCGGTAAATACCGACAAAGCCGAACCATTTGCGATTGCAGAAGAAATTCGTGATGAATACTTACCAACATTACTTAAGAGCTACCCTGGCGTTACAAGTGATGTAGCTGGGCGCATTCAAGAAGAGATGGATAGCGCTTCAGAGCAGCTTCGTGATTTTGGTATATCAATGATGATTATATTTACCTTGTTAGCCATTCCGCTTCGCTCTTACTCGCAGCCACTTATTATAATGTCGGTTATTCCGTTTGGTGTAGTGGGCGCGATGTTTGGGCATATGATTTTAGGTATGACCATGAGTAGCTTATCGATGTTTGGCATTATTGCTGTAGCGGGTGTGGTCGTAAATGATTCCCTCGTTATGGTTGATTTTGTAAACAAAGCACGCGCTGAAGGTGTTGCGATTAAGGATGCTGTAATGCAAGCCGGTGCTCGTCGCTTTAGAGCGATATTACTTACCTCAATCACTACCTTTATTGGTGTAATGCCAATTATTTTTGAAACGAGTTTACAAGCTAAAATTGTTATCCCAATGGCTGTATCACTTGCTTTTGGTGTGTTATTTGCCACAGTAATTACACTGATACTTATACCGTGCCAGTATGTTGCACTAGAAGATGCTAAACGATTAGTACGTAAAATGCGTGGCAAGCCACCACTAGTAGATGCCCAACCAGCGCCTACTCACAGCTAAATTAAGTAACATCCCAACCAAAAAAGCTCGGCATATTATGTCGAGCTTTTTATTTTTAGCTTAAAAATGATATTCACCTATTTGCCAAGTCTTTACCTTACTGATAATTTAACTCTATAAATATAACCCTCAAAAGGAATAATAATGGGTACACTTCAACTTATTTTATTTACTGTATTTGCTGTACTAACCACAATTGGCTACAAAAAGAATAACCGCAACTTAATGCTATTAGGCGCCGTTGCAATATCGTTTGCGTTTGTAGGTTTAGAGTTTTTGCTGGGTATTGACCAAGGCCTATCAGGCATTAATTAATCAAAAAATTTTAGCTTGAAAATTAAAGGGACTTTAATGCGCTTATACATACTGATTATTTCTTTAGTTATTTTTTTAAGCGGGTGCCAGAGCTATATTGCTTATCAAATAACTAAGCCTCCGCAGAAAGTTCTCCCTAAAGAATTTGAGAGCTCTATCGCTTTATCTGGAGTACAAACCCATTATTGTAGCAGCGAAGTAGATTGTCTTGATTTTAGATTTATCTCACCTAAGGATATCGAAAGCTACCTACTCGATGGTAATAAACTTTCGTTAAGTTTGATTGTTGAAGGAAGCACTGAAGATGATGTTTTTGAATACCAACTTACTTCAGATAATTTACCAAGTAATTCAAGTAGCGGACTTTTAATTATCTTTCCGGGATATGGCGTAGACAGTTTGATTTACACCATGCAAGCAAGATGGCTTAGTCATATTACGGGAAAATATGTAATAGTGATGCCCGCTAGTAATCAATACGATAAGTTTAGATTTGGTTTAAACTCTCTTGATGTGTTAATCAATTATGTAAATAAAGAAAACTACACTGATATCTCCTTAATTAGTTACTCAATGGGCGCAATTGCGGGAGTTGAGTTGGCATCTAAGCTGAACATTAGTAAGCATATACTTTATGCCCCAATGATTAATTTTGAGGCCGCACTAAACACAATTGCTAACTTATCACACCCTATTTATAGCAAACTATTAGGCGATGATTATATAAATGAAGTTGCCGTTAAGATAATTGAAAAAAGTGAAGTACCTCTTACTAAACTCGCTATATTAAGTAATCTAAATAAGAACCCTCATGCTAGGCAAACTTACATCTTTTCAAGTAATGCAGACAAAGTGAGTCCATATAATGGGTTGCTTACTCTTAATAATCCAAAAGTGAGTATTTATGAGGTAAAAGATTTAAATCACATCAAAATGGTTTCTTTAATATCCAAACAACAAAGGAATGTGCTCCTTTCCTTGCTTGACGGATAGCTTTGGCAACAGTCCTAATAATTGAGAGAAAATATTGCTCGTTTTTTATTCCTAATACGTTATGGTATTTAAATAACATAATAAAATTAAGGAACAGCCATGAATACATCTCCCTCTGATCACATTCCTCAAGAAGCCTTTGATTGGTATGACGAATACGCCCACGGTTTAATGGACCGTCGTACTTTTATGAAAAAACTCGGGGGGCTTGCTGCACTTGGTTTTTCAATGGCTGTACTTACATCAGCATTATTACCTAATTACGCGCTGGCTGAACAAGTGTCGTTTAATGACGATGATATTAAAGCAACGTACGAAGAATTCGATTCGCCAGACGGGCACGGTAAAGGCAAAGGTTACTTAGCAACCCCTAAAAACATAGAAGGTAAACTTCCTGTTGTGCTTGTGATACACGAAAACCGTGGATTAAACCCATACGTAAAAGATGTAGCAAGACGCTTAGCGAAGGTAGGTTTTATTGCATTTGCACCCGATGCGCTCTTTCCACTGGGTGGCTACCCTGGTAACGATGATGAGGGACGCGCTATGCAAAAAACCATGGACCGCGCTAAAATTCAAAACGATTTTATAGCCGCAGCGCACTTTTTAAAATCGCATGCCAACAGTAACGGTAAACTCGGCGCTGTTGGTTTTTGTTTTGGTGGCTACATTGTTAACTATTTAGCGGCTGTAGATAGTAATTTAATCAGCGCCGGAGTGCCTTTTTACGGCACTCCTGCCAGTGAAAGTTTACGTAAAAATATTAAAGCTCCATTAATGATTCAATTAGGTGAGCTGGATAAACGTGTAAACGCATCGTGGCCACAGTACGAACAAGATTTAAAAGCTAATAACGTTGAGTACACTATGCACATGTATAAAGGGGCAAATCATGGATTTCATAATGACTCTACTGGTCGATATGATAAAGACAATGCTGAGCTTGCATGGCAACGTACCGTTGACTTTTTTAATAAAAAGCTAAGTTAGCGAATAAAAAATAATGCCACCGGCTCAAAGTAGGTGGCATTATTAAAGTACTTAGCTATTTTTTGCTTTAAACTTTTCTGCTACGCATAACTAATAACGACAACAAAACGAGTAAATAAATACTCAAAGAGCCACCGCTGCTGGAGCCATCTTTATTTTCGACTTTTGCAATTTTTTCTTCTTTAACACGTGTTTTAAACCTTGCTAGTTCTGCATCTAAATTAGTACTCATATCACTAACCGCTAGATTAAAACCTTCAGCCGACTTTTCAGATAACGTTTCATCAATACCTATTGCTGTTGTTCTTTTTTCAAGCTTACTTATACCAGGTGCTCTAAATAGCATTTTTCTACTTTTAATATCAAAAACAGCTGTATCCACAAAGGTTTGGATTGTATTTTCATTGCCTGGAATAACGTACATACCCACTATTGTCCAATAAAGTAAGGCTGCATTATTTTCATAAGATTGCGTAATTTGATCATATGAAACCAGTGCGATTAAATCTACATCGTAAAGTCGCCCTACTTGCTCGAGTGTTGCAAAACCTTCACCACCCTTTAAATAGGTGCTTGGTATAACTTCAATGCGGTCAATGTAATCATATTGAAGAAATGACTTTTTTACTTTTTCGAGTAATTCGACTTGGTTTTGGGTCTCTAACCCGTCTGGCTGCCAGTTTTTAGACGGTACAAATGCAATTCCGACGGTAACAGGGAGTTTTAAAACAGGTATTTCAGGTTTATAGGTAGCACGGCTTTGTTGATCAGGATATAAAAAATCCATTAAGCTACTAGATTGTGTATTTTTACCTGTATTGTTACTCATAAACGAGCTACAAGAAGCAAGTAAGGCCGCCATCAAAATGATTATATATTTATTAAATTTCATATTTATTCCTTTTTATTTTTAATTTAATTCAGTTACGTGCCAAAGCTCACCCGATGGTCCCCATAAGTAAATAACGCTACCCCAAGATTCTTGTTTTATACCCTCAAAGCGGATGTCAAAACCGTTTAGGTTACTAATGAGTTCGTATGCTTCATCTATATTTAACACACAAAGTTGCAGCATTAAGTTTTCAGCAAACGTTTTATTATAATAACGCTGTAAAAAGAACGTACATTCGCCAAAGGTACACACACATAAATCATTTGAAGCATCTTCAATCTTAAATCCAAGCGCTTTATAAAAGCGCTGAGATTGTTCATAGCTTTTACAGGGAATAAAAACTCTAATATCATCAACTTGCATAACTCTTCCTAAATTAGCTCAGTACGCTTTTATCAATAATTCCTTTATTTACTAACTGCTGCAAAATAGCTTGGGATTTTGCTCTGCATGCATCACGTAGTAAACGCACCGCTGGGGTTATTGACTGCCTACTTGGGCAAATAAGCCAAAGTTCACCATTAACATGTTGATAATCTTGCATTACAGTAACCACCCTGTCATTGAGTAAATCATCGGCTATATCAAGGGCTGATTTTACAGCCAAGCCTTTACCCGCAACGCACCAGCGCCTTACTAAATCGCCATCGTTTGAGGCGCGCCTGCCATTCATTTTAACTTTATATTTTGACTCACCATCGGTGAATTCCCACGTATTATTTATAATATCCTGCAACTGATAAAACAAACCTTGATGCGACGCTAAATCATCGGGATGCATGGGAGCCCCGTTCTGTAAGAGATATTCGTCAGTTGCACATAACAAGCGCGGTACGTTACAAATTTTGAATCCATAAACGCTAGCATCATTAGGCGAGCCATAACGAAGCGCTATATCAACTGAGTCACGGTAAAAGTCGATATTACTATCACTTATATGCGTTCTTAAACTTAGCTTTGGATAAGTGTCCATGAGTTCATCAATCCATGGGATCACTAAGTTACGGCCTAAGTCAGATGAAAGGGCAACCCGCAGCTCGCCTTCAATTTCGTCGTGCTCACCTTTTAGATTTTGCTTTGCAAGCTCAAGTACAGCTAAAGCCTGCTCACATTGTGGTATGTAGCGCTCCCCAGCAGCCGATAACCTTAAATGACGTGTTGTACGAACAAATAGCTCACTACCAAGGGCTGCCTCAACACGTTTAATAGCCGCGCTTGCTGTGGCTGTACGCATATCTAACTTAGCAGCTGCGAGCGTAATACTTCTAAACTCAGCTACTTTTAAAATAAGTTTTAAATCTTCTATGTTCATATTATCTATTTATATTTGATAATGATACAACAATTATGCGGTTTATCTATATTAAAGCAAGGTCTACTATATATCCATCAGCTAGCCAAAGCATGGCTTGCACCTTATATGTAAACAAATTAGGACACTTATTATGAAAGCCATTGGTTATAAAAAATCTCTTCCTGTTTCTAATCCTGAATCGTTAATTGATGTTGAATTACCACAGCCAGTTGCAACAGGTCGTGATTTATTAATTAAAGTTAAAGCTATTGCAGTTAACCCAGCAGATTACAAAGTGCGTGTATCTATGCCCCCTGCTGATGGTGAAATAAAAGTTATTGGTTGGGATGCTGTTGGTGAAGTTGTTGCCATCGGCGATGCTGTAACGGCATTTAAACCTGGCGATGCTGTTTACTACGCAGGTGATATTACCCGCCCAGGTAGTAATGCAGAATTTCAATTAGTGGATGAGCGCATTGTAGGGTTCAAACCACAAAGCTTAAACGATGCTGAAGCTGCTGCATTACCCCTTACTGCAATAACAGCGTACGAATTATTATTTGAGCATTTAAACATTGTAAAACAATCAGCTGATGCAACAACAAAATCAGACGAAGTTATTTTAGTAACAGGTGCCGCAGGCGGCGTTGGTTCTATTTTTATCCAGCTTGCTAAAGCGATTACTGGTGCAACAGTGATTGCCACTGCATCGCGTGAAAGCTCACAAGCATGGGTTAAAAAACTAGGCGCAGATTATGTTGTTGATCATACAAAACCATTACCGGCTCAAATTGACGCATTAAACATTGGATCGGTAACACATGTAGCAAGTCTGCACAGTACTGATACTTACTTTGAAGCGTATACGGAGGTACTTGCACCATTTGGTAAAATTGCAATGATTGACGATCCTGAGTCATTAGATGTGAGTAAATTAAAAATGAAGAGCTTATCGCTACATTGGGAATTTATGTTTGCCCGCTCAATGTTTAATGCCAAAGATTTAATTGAGCAAAGCAAGTTACTAAATCATGTTGCTGAGTTAATTGATCAGGGCCATATTCAAACAACGATTGGTAAAAATTTAGGCATTATAAATGCGGCTAACCTGCGTATTGCACACGCAGAACTTGAAGAAGGTCGCTCTATTGGCAAAATAGTGTTGGAAGGTTTTTAATTCCATAAATACTAAACACGCGCAGCCTGAATTAATTGAAGGCACCAATGTAATTGGTGTCTTCAGCCAATATTTTGGGTGGCTATGGCTGTATTTATATTTATTAAAGAAACTATTACCTAATAATATTTGATAATGATTCAACCATATACCTGTTTATCATATTGTAATAACCCACTACTATCCGTACCTAGCTATATTGATAGGCCTTACTTTACGTAGATATCAATTGAATCAAATAAGTAGAGTGATTTAAAAACACGATATTATTTTTGTAATAAATTTTTAAAAGGGTTTGTTTTTACTAAAACTGACTCAACATAGTAAATACTGGTAAAACACCTACTCAATGGAGAAACTAATGACTCACCCTATTCTTAATGACTTAGAAAAGCGTTACACAGCAAAACGTTACGATGCAACGAAACGTGTATCTCAAGACGATTTAGCCGTTATTTACGAAGCTATGCGCCTATCTCCATCATCTATTAACTCGCAGCCTTGGAAATTCATCGTAATTGAATCAGATGAGGCTAAAGAGCGTATGCATAGTACATTTGCTAATAAATTTGCGTTTAACCAGCCACATATTAAAACAGCTTCGCATATAATATTATTCGCTCACAATCCTAAATATACCCGCGATGACTACGCACAAGTTATTGATGCAGATATTAAAAATGGCCGTACTAAAGCAGAAAATCGCGAACAAGCTTTTGGTGCTTATGCGTTTGTTGATATGAATACTGATGAGCAAGGCGTTAATGAAGAGTGGACTAAAGCACAAACTTACATTGCACTGGGTAACACTATGCATGCCGCTGCACGTTTAGGCATTGATTCAACCCCAATGGAAGGCGTAGATGCCGAGCTGATTGGCGAAGTCTTTGAAAAAGAACTTGATGGTTACGTATGCGACGTCGCATTAGTACTTGGCTATCATGATAGCGCTGAAGATTATAATGCTAAATTACCTAAATCTCGCTTAGCAAAAGAGCAAGTTATTCAGGTTTTATAAGTAATACGTTATAAACTTAAATGATAACAATATTAAAAAACCACTTATTTAAATAAGTGGTTTTTTTGCTTTAAAGCAGTTTAACTTACTTTGCGCTGTGCAGCCTGAATGTATTGGACTAAATCTTCAATAGAAACCACGGTCATATTATGTTTATTAGCATAATCACTCACCTCAGGTAAGCGCGCCATTGAGCCATCAGGATTTGTTAGCTCGCAAATTACGCCAAATGGTTTTAAGCCGGCAAGTTGCATTAAATCAACGGATGCTTCGGTATGACCGCGACGCACTAATACGCCACCCGTTTGTGCCTTTAAACCAAATACATGCCCTGGGCGCGATAAATCACTTGGTTTTGCATTATCCGCTGTCGCTGCTTTTATAGTAGTTACTCTATCAGCAGCAGACACACCTGTTGTTACGCCATGCTTAGCTTCAATAGTGACTGTATAAGCGGTGTTATTTTGACTCGTATTGTTAGCTACCATTTGCGGTAAGTCGAGCTGTTTAATGCGCTCATCCCCCATGCATAAACAAACAATACCGCTGCCTTCGCGGATCATTTCGGCCATTTGAGAAGTCGTTAAATGCTCAGCTGAAAAAACAAAGTCGCCTTCATTTTCACGGTTTTCATCATCAACAACAAGTACGCCTTGGCCTTGCTGTAGTGCAGTGATTGCGCTTTGTACGCGGGTATGGCTTTCGCCGAATTGAGTAAGTAGAGACTGAATCATCATTATATTCCAAATAAAAATAATAGATTCAGGACTGTGAAAGGATCAGTAATACATCACTTAAATTTAAAGCGATCACTACCAAAATAGCTTAAATAAAATAACAAAAAGCACGCAGCAAAATGCAGCGCACACTGTTATACCAATAACATTAAATTAGTGACTAATTATAGCGCAAAGAAAAATAGCTCACTTAACGCGATACAACGGTCATGTCTTTAATAAAATTGGTTTTAGTATAATAAGCCATATTCTCTTTCATCCGGACTGTAACCGTCGGCTCTGGCATCTCACCAGATCTGCTTGACCTTTACTTAACCTAAAATAAGTTAAATAAAGCGCTCGCGGGCTCGTTTAAGTCATAAAAAACATTAAACATACCGCCGGTGGGGAATTTCACCCCGCCCTGAGAATTTACAGTAAGCATTAGCACTTACTGTAGGCATATTATACGCTTGTATTTATTTGTTTTTCAAAACTAAATACAATAAAAACTACGAAAGTTGAATATTTAACGATGCGCGATCTACTATACCTTCGTTTATATCAGCAACTAGCGTACAGGTAGCACCATTGACCAAATTTAAGTTAGGTTGAACGTGCCCTATATCGGCATCAAAAATTACAGGAAATAAACACCCACCTAGCGCTACATCTAACGCATGGCGATAATCAAAGGCATCGTAATGACCTTGTGTTATTTCACTTCGCCCTAAAACCAAGCCATTGATATCATCAAATATTCCGGCTAATTTTAATGACAGTAAAAATCGTGCAACGGTTGTTGGTGTAAGTTCTGAATTTTCGAGGTATAAAATAAGCCCTTCGGGCGCACTGTCCTTTTTAAACTCATGCAGCGCTAAAAATGGCGAGTCGAGCAATAAACCTACGGTATCTAAACACCCACCAAATAACCGGCCAGACATTTCTATGGTACGTTTATCTGTGTAGTTTAAACATTGCCAGTTTGTGGGCTCACTCGGGCTGAGTAATTCGTTCGGGTTTTGCGCGTAATTAGGCTTATTTTTTTGGTATAAAGAAGAAGGACCTTGCTCAAATTTACTACCGGCTTCGTAGGTCAGAGTTTCAAATATTTGTAAGCTATACGGATTTTTTTCATCTGGATGTAATTGCATAAGATTGGCGCTGTGAAGGGTTGCCCATTGGCACTTAGCAGTGAGTGCACATGCAATAGTACTCACATCAGAAAAACCAACTAACCACTTAGGCTTTGCTTCTTTAATGGCGTTAAAATCAAGTAGTGGCAGTATTTCCATTGCCAGCTCACCACCCATTGGCGGCATAATCGCATCTATTTCATCATCTAATAAAAAACCCATTAGCTGCTTAGCATGCGCTTTAGCATTAAGCTGTTCACGTGGTTTGTTTTGACGTAAAAACTCGCCTTCAACAACATTATACCCTCGTTGTTGTAGTCCATTTATAACAATATCTAATCGTCCGTGATACTTTTCTTTTAGCCCAGATGAAAGCGAGCAAATAGCAATTTTAGAGCCTACTTTTAAAGGCGCTGGGTAAAGTATATTAGCCATTGAGTGTTCCTTTTAATGAAGTGATTATGTACCTATATCATCATGCTCACTCTTTATGCAATATGAACACCTTTATCAGTATAGTGATTTATTTAAGGCATAAAAAAACCGATGTAAATACATCGGTTTTTATTTAAAACGTTAAAGTGAGTTATGCGTTAAAGATACTCAACTTCAATGATTTCGTACTCAACGATACCTTTTGGCGTTTGGATAGACACTGCATCGTCTACTTGTTTACCAATTAAGCCACGTGCAATCGGTGAATTAACAGAAATTAAGTTGTTTTTAATATCTGCTTCATCATCGCCTACAATACGGTATTTTACTTCAGCATCCGTATCTACATTTACTATAGTTACTGTGGTACCAAAAATAACTTTGCCCGTATTTGGCATTTTAGTTACGTCGATTATCTGAACATTTGAAAGTTTAGCTTCAATTTCTTGAATACGACCTTCACAAAAACCCTGTTGCTCACGTGCAGCGTGGTACTCAGCGTTTTCTTTTAAGTCACCGTGTTCACGCGCAACAGCAATGTCGGCGATAATTTTTGGACGGGTAACTGTTTTTAATTCGTTAAGCTCTTTGCGCAGTAAATCTGCGCCACGAACTGTCATCGGAATTGATTGCATACTTTTCTCACTTAACACCAAGGCCCTAGTTGGCCTTGGCACATTTCCTTAGTTCAATCGCAGGTGTAGCTCTTGAACTGACGTTACTTTACTACGGTCATCTGCTTTGTTAGCAGTACAGTTAGCAAAAGCCGCGTTCAAGGTTGTCGTATAGTTGGTTTTATTTTGCAATGCACCACGACGTAACACCTTCGAATCTTCGATCGCTTGGCGACCTTCGGTGGTATTAACGATATAGCTGTACTCTTTATTCTTGATATAATCAAGAATATGCGGGCGGCCTTCATATACTTTGTTTACACGTCGTACTTCAATGCCAGCTTCTTCAAGAGCTTGTGCCGTGCCACCCGTTGCGTCAAGTTCAAAACCTAAGTCGGTCATAATCTTGGCTAATTCAACAATGCGTGGCTTATCGCTATTACGAACAGATAATAACGCGCGACCACCGCGTGGTAAAGTGTTGCTTGCACCTAATTGTGCTTTTGCGAATGCTTCGGCGAAAGTATCACCAACACCCATCACTTCACCCGTTGAGCGCATCTCAGGGCCACGAATTGGATCCACACCCTGAAACTTAGCAAATGGTAAAACAACTTCTTTAACGCTGTAATAAGGAGGGATCACTTCTTTAGTAATACCTTGGCTTGCCAAAGACTGACCCGCCATACAACGAGCCGCCACTTTTGCAAGCGCTACACCGGTTGCTTTTGATACAAACGGTACAGTACGTGCGGCACGCGGGTTAACTTCAATTAAGTACACTTTGCCATCTTTTACAGCAAACTGTGTATTCATTAAGCCAACAACACCAAGCTCAAGCGCCATATCTGTTACTTGCTTGCGCATTACATCTTGCACTTCTTGCGATAAAGAATGTGCTGGTAATGAACATGCTGAGTCACCAGAGTGAACACCGGCTTGCTCAATGTGCTCCATGATACCGCCAATAATTACTTGCTCACCGTCGCAAATTGCGTCAACGTCAACTTCAATTGCGTTATCTAAGAAACGGTCCAGTAATACAGGTGCTTCGTTTGATGCAGATACAGCTTCGGTCATGTAGCGACGTAAATCGTCTTCATCGTATACAATTTCCATTGCACGACCACCTAGTACATACGACGGACGTACAACTAGTGGAAAACCAATTTCGACTGATTTAAGTAGTGCTTCTTCAGTTGAAGTTACTGTTGCATTTTCTGGCTGAAGTAAGTTCAGACGCTCAACAAGTTGTTGGAAACGTTCGCGGTCTTCTGCACGGTCAATCGCATCAGGCGAAGTACCTATTACTGGAACGCCATTCGCTTCAAGCTCACGTGCTAATTTAAGTGGTGTTTGACCACCGTACTGCACGATAACGCCTTTTGGCTTTTCAACACGTACGATTTCGAGTACGTCTTCAAGTGTAATTGGCTCAAAGTATAGTCTATCAGATGTATCGTAATCGGTAGAAACCGTTTCAGGGTTACAGTTAACCATAATGGTTTCATAACCGTCTTCGCGAAGCGCAAGCGAGGCATGTACACAACAGTAATCAAATTCAATACCTTGGCCGATACGGTTAGGACCGCCACCAATAACCATGATTTTGTCTTTATCTGTTGGGTTTGCTTCACACTCTTCATCGTAAGATGAGTACATGTAAGCTGTGTCTGAGCTAAATTCTGCGGCGCACGTATCAACACGCTTGTATACTGGCACGATGTTTAATAAGTGACGTTTTTTACGAATTTCAGCTTCAGATACACCAGCAATTTCAGCTATACGTGGATCTGCGAAACCTTTGCGTTTAAGTTTACGTAGGAAGTCGGCATTTAAACCAGCCATACCTACTTCACCAATTTTTGCTTCGTCTTTTAAAATATCTTCTATTTGTACTAAGAACCAGCGATTAACTTTAGTCAGCTCATAAACATCATCAACGCTCATACCATGGCGCATTGCATCGGCAATGTACCAGATACGCTCAGCACCTGGTTCGCGTAATTCGCGGATGATTTTTTCTTTCGCTTTAGGGTCATCAAGTGCAACTATTGGGTTAAAACCTGTTGCGCCCACTTCAAGACCACGTAATGCTTTGTGTAATGATTCTTGTTGGTTACGACCAATCGCCATTACTTCGCCAACTGATTTCATTTGCGTAGTTAAACGATCGTTAGCACCGGCAAATTTTTCAAAGTTAAAGCGAGGAATTTTTGTTACAACGTAATCGATTGAAGGCTCAAAAGATGCTGGAGTTTTACCGCCAGTAATATCGTTTTGAAGCTCGTCAAGCGTATAACCTACTGCTAGCTTTGCAGCAATTTTAGCAATTGGGAAACCCGTTGCTTTTGATGCAAGTGCAGATGAACGTGATACGCGTGGGTTCATCTCAATGATAACCATACGGCCATCTTCAGGATTAATACCAAACTGCACGTTAGAACCGCCAGTTTCTACACCAATTTCACGTAATACCGCCATAGAGGCGTTACGCATAATTTGGTATTCTTTGTCGGTTAGCGTTTGCGCTGGTGCAACGGTGATTGAATCGCCAGTGTGAACACCCATAGGGTCAAAGTTTTCAATGGTACAAACAATAATACAGTTATCGTTTTTATCACGTACAACTTCTGTTTCGTACTCTTTCCAACCAATCAGTGATTCATCAATCAATAATTCGTTTGTTGGCGATAAGTCTAAACCGCGCTCACAAATTTCTTCAAACTCTTCCATGTTGTAAGCAACACCGCCACCGGTGCCACCCATGGTGAAAGAAGGACGAATGATACATGGTAAGCCAATTCGGCTCATTGTATCTTTAGCTTCTTCCATTGAGTGAGCAATTTCAGCACGAGGACATTCAAGGCCAATGTTTTTCATTGCTACGTCAAAGCGTTCACGGTTTTCTGCTTTGTCGATTGCATCCGCCGTTGCGCCAATTAGCTCAACGCCGTGCTTAGCCAACACACCGTGCTTGTCTAAATCAAGTGCACAGTTTAATGCTGTTTGACCACCCATTGTAGGCAGTACTGCATCTGGCTTTTCTTTTTCAATAATTTTTTCTACCACTTCCCAGTGAATTGGTTCGATGTAGGTAGCATCGGCCATTTCAGGATCGGTCATGATAGTTGCAGGGTTTGAGTTAACTAATATAACTCTATAGCCTTCTTCTCTAAGTGCTTTACACGCTTGAGCACCAGAGTAGTCAAATTCACAAGCTTGACCAATTACAATTGGGCCTGCGCCTAAGATAAGAATGCTTTTTATGTCGGTACGTTTTGGCATTATTACTCCAGTTAAATTAGTGTTTACGCGCTTGCATCAAATCGATGAAGTGGTCAAATAATGGTGCTGCATCGTGTGGACCTGGACTTGCTTCAGGGTGACCCTGGAAGCTAAACGCAGGCTTATCAGTACGATGAATACCTTGAAGCGTTCCATCAAATAACGATTTATGCGTGGCACGAAGCGTACTTGGTAGGCTTGATTCTTGAGCTGCAAAACCATGGTTTTGAGCTGTGATCATAACTACATTACGGTCTAGGTCTTTAACTGGGTGGTTACCACCGTGGTGGCCAAATTTCATTTTTTCTGTTTTAGCACCTGAGGCAAGGGCTAATAACTGATGACCTAAACAGATACCAAAAATAGGTGTGTCGGTTTCTAAAAAGGCTTGAATGGCTTCAATAGCGTAAGTACATGGCTCAGGATCACCAGGGCCATTAGATAGGAAGATACCATCAGGGTTTAAAGCAAGTACGTCAGCGGCAGAAGTTTGCGCTGGTACTACTGTAAGTTTACAACCACGGTCTACAAGCATACGTAAAATATTACGTTTTACACCGAAGTCGTAGGCAACAACATGAAACTTTTCATCAGCAGCGTCAAGGGTTTTAAATCCTTCACCTAATGTCCAGCTTGATTCGCGCCACTCAAAATTTTCCTTGGTTGAGACAACTTTTGCTAAATCCATACCTTTTAAGCCTGGGAAGGCTTGCGCGGCTTGCGCGGCTTGTAACGCTTTATTTTCGTCTAGCTCGTCACCGGCAACAATACACCCGTTTTGTGCGCCTTTATCACGCAAAATTCGAGTTAGCTTTCTGGTGTCGATGTCCGCAATACCTAAAATATTACGTTCTTTTAAGTAATCATCTAACGATTGCTCGTTACGAAAGTTACTTGCTAGCAGTGGCAAATCACGGATCACTAGGCCTTTAGCCCAAATTTGATTCGCTTCTTCGTCTTCGCTGTTGGTACCCGTATTACCGATATGTGGGTACGTCAAAGTTACGATTTGTTCCGCGTATGATGGATCAGTCAAAATTTCTTGATAACCAGTCATAGACGTATTGAATACCACTTCACCGACTGACATGCCGTCAGCGCCGATTGCAGTACCGCGAAACACTGTGCCGTCTTCTAGGACTAACAGAGCGGATTTAGTCAAGTTAAACCTCCTAACAGTAAAAAACGGGAGTAAGCAATTGCTTAACACCCCGCCAATACCCAGAGGGATCGTCAAAACCAGATTTTTGTGAGCTTAAATTGTTTTACGCAGTCTTAAATGATGCAGATGTAAAGCATTCAACCTTCAATCATTTTTCTTGCCTAAAACTATTTTCATTCCCACTGAAACCCTGGATTTACTAGCCACTTGGGTATAATTGGAAACACGCATTTAGTAATTTTTGGCAAATTGGCTGCATATTACATGAAGTTGCTATTTAGGTCTAACATTATTTGGTTAATTGTTACAAATAAGTCACTGTAGGTGAAATTAGACCCAAACAGTTAAAATAGTAACTAAACTACTTAAGATCTAGCACATCTTGCATATCATAAAGTCCAGCAGGTTTGTTTTTTAACCAGCTTGCAGCCCTTATAGCACCTAGAGCGAACGTCATTCTCGAACTTGCTTTATGTGTTAATTCAAGCCTTTCGCCCATTGTAGCGAAGTATGCGGTATGTTCACCTACTATATCGCCCCCTCTTAGGACAGAATAACCAATCTCATTTTGAGATTTCGCTGTTTCTACTTGGCTTCGGTCATATACCGCAACCTCGTCGTGATCCCAGCCTTTCGCTTGCGCGATTGACTCACCTATTGCCAGTGCAGTACCCGATGGTGCATCTATTTTATGACGGTGATGCGCTTCAAATATTTCGATATCTAAATCGTCACCAAATTTAGTCGCTGCAGTTTGCACAAGGTTAAGTAATACATTGACACCTACGCTGTAATTTCGCGCAAATACAATAGGGATATGTTTAGCGGCATCGTGTAATAGCGCCATATCATCATTTGTTAAACCTGTTGTGCCAATCACCATAGGAATTTTTTGTGCAACAGCTGTTTTTAAATGGTTTTTCATACCCGCTGGCAGCGTAAAGTCGATTAAAACATCTACATCATCTATTGTACTTTCGTCGCTAAAGCTAACACTGTTATCGGCTGCGCTATTTACTTGATTTACATTAATGCCCAATAGCGATGAACCACTACGAACATATGCGCCTGTAAGTTGTGTTTGCTCTTTAATTGTCGCGGCTTCTAATAGGGCTAAGCCCATTCTGCCGTTAGCACCAAAAACACCTATTCGATTTGTAGTCATGGTTTTTACCTAATTTTATTTGAATCCGTTTATTAGCTATATATCCGGACATTGCAAAATACGCAGGTGGGTATTTTTATGCAGTTGGATAAATATTAATCGCTGAAAATCGCGTTGCTTTATAGATATTATCTAAAAGTCATGCAATAGTCAGGTGACCTTTTAATTTAATAATAATAACAATACCAGTTTACTTTAGCCATCTATACATTTAAACTTCTCTTTCGCGTCGATTTGGTCTTTGGCTTGCGGACGCTGCGGCTAACAACTTTTTAAAATAAAAAGTTGTACTGCTAAATTCAGCTAAAAGAGGAGTTTTGGCTGTGATAAATTTTACTGGTTATGAGGATTATGATGCAGCCATCATTTAATAAAAACAAAGCAATACTTTCTTTACTTCCCCTACTTACCTTTGTAGCGCTATTTTTAGGCTCAGGTTTGTATTTGCAATCGCAAGGGGTTGATTATGCTTTTTACCAACTACCTGCACCTGTTGCTATATTGCCCGCCATCATGCTTGCGTTTATTTTAAATAAAGGCACGGTAAACCAATGTGTAGAGACCTTTATTAAAGGTGCCGGACACAACAATATTATTACCATGTGTTTAATCTACTTACTTGCAGGTGCTTTTTCGGCTGTGGCAAGTGCAACCGGTGGAGTAGATGCGGTAGTAAATGCAGGATTATCACTTATCCCACCTTCGTTATTGCTCCCTGGTTTGTTTTTAATTGCGGCCGTTGTATCAACAGCAATGGGTACGTCAATGGGAACAATTGGCGCCATTGGCCCTATCGCTTATGCGGTATCAATTAAAACAGGTATAGACCCAGCATTAATGGCAGGTACGATTGTATCTGGCGCTATGTTTGGCGATAACTTATCTATTATTTCAGACACCACTATTGCAGCTACGCGCACGCAGGGCTGTGAAATGAAAGACAAGTTTAAAGAGAATCTTAAAATTGCTGTCCCTGCTGCAATACTGACTATTGGCTTATTGTTTTATTTAACACCTGCTGCACAAGTAGTTGAAACTAAAGACTATGATATTTGGTTGGTACTTCCTTATGCCTTTATTTTAGTGTTAGCAGTTGCCGGCTTGAACGTATTTGTAGTGTTGTTTAGCGGTATTATTTTTGCCGCATTAATGGGCTTTACCGGTAGTTACGAAGGCGCAAGCTTTGTAAAAGACATTTACAAAGGCTTTACTGATATGCAGGAAATATTTTTACTTTCTATGTTTATTGGTGGCTTATCTGAATTTATTCGTATTAATGGTGGCCTTGATTACATTGCTCAAAAAATTCAAGCGATTACTAAAATCATTGCAAAATGGCACCGTAAAGTAGCTGACCAATTAGGTATTGCCGCATTAGTTTTAACAAGTAATGTATGTATTGCTAATAACACAGTGTCTATTATTGTCGCGGGTCCTATTGCTAAAAAGCTAGCAGATGACGGTGAAATAAGCGGTAAACGCTCTGCCAGTTTACTTGATATATTTGCCTGTGTTACACAGGGTTCATTGCCATACGGTGCCCAAGCATTGTTATTAGGTGCTACGTTTAAAATTAGCCCGTGGGAAGTATCAACGTCTTCTTATTACTGCTTTATTTTAGCATTTACAGCCATTGCAGTTATTTGCTTACGCCGTAATAAAGCATAGTTTAAACACCGACACTATGTTGCAGCTTAATAAGTAAGCTGCAACATATGTTAAAATAATACTCTACATATCAATCACTTTTGCTATAATGCGCGCCTTCGCGTGTCACTAAAATTATAGTTAAATACAGATATGAAATTTAAAAAATTACTTCCTCTCGTTACTTTTACATCAATTGCTTTATCGTCTTCTGCTTTTGCGGCTAATTGGAGCAGCACAGCACTACATATTAATAATGGCGACCAAAAAAACCCATTCACTGAGCAAGAGTCAAACACCACTGTTTACTCGGTTCAACATGCATCGGGTTACGATTACGGCGATAACTTCTTTTTTATCGATTACAGTAAAGACGATACCGATGATGGTTACCAAGATGCTGATTTTTATGGTGAGTGGTATTCAACGGTAAGCTTATCGGCCATTAGCGGCGAAAAAATTGGCGCAGGCGCATTATTAGATGTGGGCCTTACCGGTGGTATTAACGTTGCTGGCGACGCTAAAGTAATGAAATACTTGCCTGGTGTTAAATTAAGCTGGGATGTACCTGGGTTTAACTTTTTTCAAACGCTATTCACAGCTTACATTGACGATAGTGAAGGTGTAGCAAAAGGCGGGGCTCCTATTGAAACAAATAGCTGGATGCTTGATGTTGCCTTTGAATACCCTTTTAATATTGGCTCACAAAAATTTAGCTTTAAAGGCCACGCTGAATACATTGCAGAGCGTGAAGATGAATTTGGTAACGATGTAGAGGCGTGGATACTCGCACAGCCTATTTTAGTATGGGATATGGGCCACGCTCTTCAAATGAAAGAAAACACACTACTGTTGGGTATGGAATTACAATACTGGCACAATAAACTAGGTACTGAAGTCACTGAGTCAGTGCCACAAATCCATATTGAGTGGACGTTTTAAGCTTTAACGATACTCGTTTTACCCTACATTAATAAGCGAAGCTCTATTTTAGCTTCGCTTTTTTCATCTCCAAATTAAACAACGTTGAGCATGACAAAGCCTCAATTGAATAGTACTTAATGTTTGGTTACTATAATGAATTATTCTGAGTTTTATATATTAGAGCTCATATTATTTGTCCTTAATTGGAGTAACCAAATGTCGTCGATTAAAGTTATTTGCTTTTCTACTTTATTGTTATTAACAAACAATGCATTAGCGAGCACAACGCTAGATACCTCTTCACTTTCTTATGATGCACTTTTAAGCAGTTATCAGTACGACTTTAAAGTAAATTACTTTAACATTGAGTCACAAAAACAGTCCCTTAAAATGGCGTATATTTACTTAAAGCCTACCAAATCCGACATGCCTACAGTGACGCTTATGCACGGCAAAAATTTTAATGCAGATTACTGGACTACCACTGCGCAATACCTGCAATCTTTAGGCTACGGCGTATTAATTCCTGATCAAATTGGTTTTGGAAAATCATCTAAACCAACTAATTACCAGTATTCATTTGCGGCTCTTGCTCATCATACTCATGCGTTAATGGACTCACTTAATATAAAAGAGTCAATTGTATTAGGGCACTCTATGGGTGGGATGCTAGCGAGTCGTTTTGCACTAATGTACCCAAACACAACTAGTAAATTAATTTTACTTAACCCTATTGGGCTTGAAAACTACCTGCAGTATGTTGATTACAAAGATACAAATTTTTTCTATAAAAACGAATTTTCAAAAACGCCAGAAGGCGTAAGAAAATACCAACAAAAAAATTACTACGATGGTAAGTGGAATGCCACATATTCAGCCTTAACCGACTTTATAACAGGGCAAATACAAGGCCCGGATAAAGAACAAATGGCATGGGTAAATGCAAAAACATACGATATGATTTTCACTCAACCTGTAATAACCGAATTTAAAGATTTAACTGTACCGGTTAAATTAATTATTGGTACACGCGATAGAACCGGCCCTGGCCGTAACTGGAAAAAAGACGGTGTTGATTACGAGCTTGGTCGATATGATAAATTAGGCAAACACGCTGCCACACTTATCCCTGACGCACAATTATTTGAACTGGATAATTTAGGGCACTTGCCGCACATTGAAGATTTCGAACGCTTTAAAAATGTATTTAAACAAGCACTTGCTGCTGAATAACCACGCTTAAAAACTAAAATAAAACCCCTGTAGGTAAAATACTTACAGGGGTTTTATTTTAATTACGCATTAATACTAAACGTACACTACTTCAGATAGTAAAGCGCTTAACTACAGTGTGCATTGTGGGTTTTTACCCTGTGCTTTAGCAGTGCTTTGCTCGCTAAGTGCTTTACTCATTTGCGCTTGTAGATTTTTAATACGGTTACTTGGCGCTGGGTGAGTAGATAAAAACTCAGGGGTTGTACCGCTGCCCGCTGCACTCATATTTTCCCAAAGTGTAACCGACTCTTGTGGATTAAACCCCGCCTGTGCCATTAAATCCAGACCTATAGTATCGGCTTCTGATTCGTGAGAGCGGCTAAATGGTAAAACAACTCCATATTGTGCGCCCAAACCTAAGCCTTGCATAATTTCGTTACGGTATTGAATATTACCCATTTCAAGTGCAGCACTACCAAGCTGCATACCGGTATCTAAAATAGAGCTTTGTGAAACACGCTCATTAGAATGCTCAGCAATTACGTGCCCTACTTCGTGCCCTAGTACTGTTGCTAGTTGGTCTTGATTGGTGGCTATTTTTAGTAAGCCCGTATGAACCCCAATGTAACCACCAGGTAGTGCAAAAGCGTTAGCAGATTCATCTTCAAATACTACTACTTCCCAATTTTGCGACGCGTATTCTTTTGGTAATACAGCGACTACTTTTTCAGCAATACAATTTACATAAGAATTTGTTTTAGCATCTTTATTAATTGGTTGGCTTTTTTTCATATCTGCAAAGCTAGCAGTACCCATTTCACTCATTTGTTGATCTGAGTAAAGCGCTATTTGAGTACGTCCTGTTGGTGACGTTTTACAACCGGCTAAAACGGCTGTCGCTAATACTGCAAGTACTAGTTTTTTCATGATAATTCTCTTAAGTAATGAATTTTTTATTGCTTGTAGAATAGCAAACACAGTACCAATTTAAAATATTTGCTTTATGTACCGTTATATTAAAAAAAAAGCAATATGACGATAAACTTAGCGGGCAAACTAAGTTTATCCAAATACAATGCCCTGTTACACTATAACCCTTGTTTTTAGTGATTGTTGAGTTTACACATGGACGCCTCAGCCTCGTCTTTTAATACCCGTATTTTATTGCCTTTATTAGCCAGTATCGTGGCGATTACGCCATTGGCGATAGATATGTACTTACCTGCCATGCTGGTAATTGCAAACGATTTACACACTAATATGCCCAATGTACAAATATCGTTGAGTATTTACTTAGCAGGCTATTCATTAGGGATGCTATTTTTTGGCCCCATTGCCGATCAAATTGGCCGCCGTAAGCTTGCACGTATCGGCTTAACCTTATTTGGTGCAAGCTCACTTGCACTGGCATTTACCACCGAAATCCATGCTTTTTGGACTCTTCGAGCAGTGCAAGCATTTACGGGAGCGGCAGCAACGGTAGTAGTACCGGGTATTATTCGCCATATTTATCAGCAAAATACAGCTAAGGGAATGTCGTATGTGTCGATGATTATGATGGTAGCGCCGTTAGTTGCCCCCTCTGTTGGCTCGTTTATTTTAGGATTTTCTGTTTGGTCAACCATATTTTTGGTTCTTGCTGGGTATAGCTTTTTAATATTGGCGTTTGTGCAAGTGTATCTAATTGATATTCCTATTCACAAAAACGAAAAAAAGGGTCTCGCTCTATTTTTTGATAGCTATAAAACAGTACTCAGTAATAAAGATGCACGTGCCGACATACTCAGTTCTATGTTTGTATCGTTTGGATTTTTTTGCTTTTTGACCTCAGTACCATTTATTTATTTAGATTTATATGAAGTGTCAGAACAGTTATTTGGTGTGTTATTTGCCTTTAACGTAATGGCGCTGATGTTTGGTAACTTTTTAAATACGCGAATTGTACCAAGGCTGGGCTCTCGAAAAATGCTCTATATTGGGCTTACATTTGGATTTGTATCGGGGCTGGCTTTGTTAACATTTAGCTTATTGCATTTATCACTTTATTATATTGTGGCTGCTATTGCGCCATTAATGATGAGCTTAGGCGTCACTGCAAGTAATGCTGACTCGCTAATATTAATGAAGTTTGAAAAAAACACAGGCACGGCAACGGCCGTAATTGGCACACTTCGTTTTGGCAGTGGCGCATTAGTTGGCCCACTACTCGCTATTATGCATGCAAAAAGCGCAGTGCCGTTTTCAAGTTTAATGTTCAGCGCTGTTTTGCTTACTATGCTCGTACAGTTAATTCACTATAAAAAAGACAAAAAAAATGCCTCAATATGAGGCATTTTTTAAAACTAATAATTCAATTAAGCATCAGCAGCTTTAGAAACCATAACCATTGCAGGGCGTAATAAACGACCATTCAATGTGTAACCTTTTTGCATAACAGCAAGTACTGTATTAGGTGTTACATCGTTACTTGGTTGAATTGACATTGCTTGATGAAAATCTGGATTAAACTGCTCACCTTGAGGGTTTACAATTTCAACACCAAACTTTGCAACAGCATCGTTAAAGCTTTTAACTGTCATATCGATACCTTCAAGCAACGGCTTTAAAGTCTCATTTTCTTTATCAGAAAACTCAATAGCACGCTCAAGATTATCAATTACAGGTAGTAATTCGTTAGCAAATTTTTCTAGTGCAAACTTATGCGCTTTTTCTACATCTTGTGCTGCACGACGACGAATGTTGTCTACGTCTGCTGCAGCACGAACAACACCATCTTTTTGATCAGCAATAGTTTGTTTAGCAGCTTCAAGCTCTGCATATAGCATAGCTATTTCTGCTTCAGGGCTTTGCTCTTCTTCTGCATGTTGATCAGCGGCTTCTACTGCTGCTTCTACATCAGCCTGCATTTTAGAAATTTCTTCGTTTAATTCTACTTCTTGCTCAGGGTTTTGTGTCTGCTCAGACATAAAATACGTGCTCCAATTCTTTACAACTGCGGTAATTATGGGGATTGAATAAAAAGATTCAAGAGTTAGATGCCTCAATTAATTTAAATTCTCGAATTATTTCTTCGATTTGCGCTGATTTAGGGCAAATTATACAAAAGCGGCTTTGGTATTCTTGATTTTGAAAGTACGGCACGCTTATTACGATCAATTCATCACACTCAGTAAAAGGCAATTTTTCGCTATTAAGTACCGATACACCGTTTTTAAAAGCGAGTTTATCTTCTACATAATTTAAAAACGAAACACCAATATTTAAACTTTGCTCACAATCGATTTGTTTATAGAGGTAATTTTCGCCAACTACAATACTATTATCTGAGCCTAATTTTTGACTTAGTTGTCGCGTCCATTGATTAAGCGAATCATGACAATTTCGAGGCGCTGTATTTGCCATCGCCTGCATACGATACAAACCCTCCATAAGAGTTTGTTGGCTAAATACGGTATTCAACCATGTTGCAAACTGATAACGAACAGAATCTGACGAATCATGAGGTTTATCAATACAAATGTTGTGGCTCTGCCCAGCCCTGTCTATTAATAGAATAAGCCAGTCGGTAGAATCAAAATCAAGCACTTCTACTCTAAACACTTGCTGCGAGCTGGCTTGTGGTAAACCAACACAACAACATATTTGGTATTTTTGGCTCAAACCATGCGCTAGTTCAACGAGTTGTGATTGCTCTGGTTGCCAATAATTAGCAATGTCAGCGAGTGGAAAAAACTCGTCAAACCAATAATCAAACCCTTCATTTGTGGGCACTCGTCCTGCAGATGTATGAGGTGAATACAATAGCCCCACTTTTTCTAAGCGAGCCATAGCATTACGAACCGTAGCCGAGCATACTGCCATGCCTTTGAGCTTGGCAATTTTTGTTGATGGAACAGGCAAGCCTTCACCATTACAGTACATGTTCATAACAGCTGAAAAAATTTGCTGATCTCGTGAGTTTAGTTTCATGGTATCTACATCTTGTTGCATGAAAGAGATATCGGGGCGTTTAGTTGTTTTTCAAGTCGTGCAGTTAACTCACTGCGAATAAAATTGAAGGTTTATAATATTGCTATAATCTGTATTTTCAAACACTTCTGTTTTGAGTTACTCTACAATTATTAAATCTTTTTGTGCGTACATTATGGACTCTCCTTTTAATACCATAGGCCTAATTGGCAAACCTAATCACCCGGGAGCCGCTGCTACCCTTCAGCGCTTACATACATTTTTACTTGCGCTTGGTTTTGAGGTAATAGTAGAAAAACGCACAGGGAGTCAATTAGACGATATCCCTCATGACAAACTTGTTAAGTTAGTCGACTTAGGAGAACAAGCCGATTTAGCTATTGTTGTAGGCGGTGACGGTAACATGCTTGGTGCTGCACGCGTGCTTGCGCGCTTTAACATTGCTGTTATTGGTGTAAATAGAGGTAACCTTGGCTTTTTAACTGATTTAAACCCTGAAGGGTTTGAAGCGAGCTTAGAGCAAGTCCTCAGTGGTGAGTACCTTGAAGAAAAACGCTTTTTATTAGAAGTAGAAGTATATCGCCACAACGAATTAAAGAGTGCAAACTCAGCCGTTAACGAAGCGGTACTTCATGCCGATAAAGTAGCGCATATGATTGAGTTTGAAGCTTTTATAAATAATGACTTTGTGTTTTCTCAGCGCTCTGACGGTTTAATAGTATCAACCCCTACTGGCTCTACGGCATATTCACTTTCAGGTGGCGGGCCAATTTTAACGCCAGAGCTAAATGCAATATCGTTAGTACCTATGTTTCCTCATACCTTATCTAGCAGACCTTTAGTTGTCGATGCCGATAATGAAGTTCGTTTAAAGCTAAGCCTAGAAAATACAGATAGCCTACAGGTAAGTTGCGACAGCCATGTCGTGCTTGCCGTATTACCCGGCGATGAGGTAGTAATTAAAAAAGCGGATAAACAATTGCGTTTAATTCATCCAAAAAATTACTCGTACTACAACGTTTTACGTACAAAACTAAATTGGGGTAGTCGTTTGTACTAATTTTATTGCCAAAAGTTAAACGATAGAGCAAAATATTAGTAACAACTAAAAATTAAACATTTCAGGAACAAACGGCAATGACTTATGTAGTATTCTTTGCTTTACTGCTATTAATTACACTTTTATACAGTTACCTCAAAATTGAGAGTAATCGCAAAAAAGCAATCGAAGCTAGAAAAAAGCTATTTAATGAACGTGTTTCGCATGTAAATTCACGCCTTAGAGTAAAACTTAATGATCTTCTTGATGCTAAAATAATTCGCCCAAAATACGTTCCTCGTATTCAAGCTATTGTAAATAATTTTTTTGTTGTGCAATCGCATACAGACGAGAATTTGCAACAACTTGAAGATACCGCTGACCTACTAATTAATACGTTGTCCAACGAGTTAATTAAAACTAATCAAACGAATATAATCCAGCCATTGATTGATAATATACAGTACTTTGTATCTGAGTTACCTCAGCAAGGAATTTTATACAATAAGAGTTTTTACCTAAATACTTTACCTCCACTTATCGGACTACTTAAAACCGAAGACATTATACAAGCTACTGATATTGTTGATGATCAAATTGATACCTCCCCAAAAACTTCTGATACACAATTTACTCAAGATGTAAGCGTTGCATAAATAATAAAAAATTAATTTGCAAAAAACCAAAACACTGTATAAATTAACAGTTAATTGACTGGATGGATAAACAGTATGTTAATTGGTTTAGAAGTTAAAAATTTTGCAATTGTTAGTAATTTAAGCACAGAATGGCGCAGCGGTATGACCGCGATCACTGGCGAGACAGGTGCTGGTAAATCTATTGCTATTGATGCGCTATCATTATGTTTAGGTGAACGAGCTGAAGCATCAGCAGTGCGCCCAAGCTCTGATAAAGCAGAAGTGTGCGCTCAATTTGACCTAACAGATTTACCGCTAGCTCAATCGTTTTTAGAGCAACATATGTTAAACAATGACGATAATGAATGTTTATTACGTCGTGTTGTTTGCAAAAATGGACGCAGTAAAAGCTATATTAATGGCAGTGCCGTTACCGCATCACAATTAAAAGAACTTGGTCAATATTTAATATCTATTCATGGACAACATGCCCACCAACACTTATTAAAAGCTGAGCATCAGTTACAGCTTTTAGATGCCTATGCAGGGCATCACCACTTAGTAAATGATGTAAATAACAACTATAAACAGTTTGCTAACTTACAAAAAGAATTTAAACATTTAGAGCAACAACAGCAGAAACAAGCAGCGCAAAAACAATTGTTAGAATACCAAGTTGCAGAGCTCGATGAGTTTGCCTTACAAGAAGGTGAGTTTGATTTAATTGAGGCCGAGCATTACAAACTTAGTAACAGCCAAACAATATTAGAATCGTGCCAACGTGAATTACAATACTTATATGAAAGTGATGAACAAAATGCTTGTTCAATGCTGCAGCACAGTGCCCAACAATTCGCTGAGCTGGCTCAATACGACGAAATCTTAGCAGGCGTAGCAGCGCTCCTTAGTGAAGCCGCAGTACAAGTTGAAGAAGCAAGCCGTGAAGTTCGAAATTATACTGAGCAAGCAGATTTAGATCCTGCTCGTTTAGGTGAAGTAGAAAATAGACTAAGCGGTGCGATGGATTTAGCGCGTAAGCATCACATAAAACCACAGCAGCTAGTTGAGTTTCATCAATCGATTGCTCAGGAGCTTGAGTCAATAAGTAATAATAGTAATCGTCTGGAGCAACTAGAGTCAGAAATAGAAAGCGCGTTAATTAGTTATAAGCAAGCTGCCGATGAACTAAGTAAAAGTCGCTATGAGTATGCTAATACACTTAACACACTAATAAGTGAAAGCATGGCTAATTTATCGATGGAAAACGGTGTATTTGAAATAGCTTTAACTCAAGAGAGTAGCCGCGCACCTAATAGCTTAGGGTACGATAATGTGTCGTTTTTAGTATCAACTAATCCGGGGCAACCACTTCAGCCGTTAGCTAAAGTAGCCTCAGGTGGTGAGCTTTCGCGAATTAGCCTTGCTATACAGGTAATTATTGCCCAAAAAGTAACAACCCCAACGCTTATTTTTGATGAAGTTGATGTAGGTATTTCTGGCCCTACAGCATCAGCCGTAGGCAAACTATTGCGCCAGTTAGGTAAGTCTACTCAAGTGATTTGTGTTACCCATTTACCGCAAGTTGCTAGTAGCGCACACCAACAATTTTTTGTAGCTAAAGAAATAGCACAAGGCGAAACGTTCACTCATATGCTGCCTTTGAATAAAGATGGTCGTATTAATGAAATAGCTCGCTTACTTGGTGGTGATAATATCAGTAAAACAGCTAAAGCGAATGCTAAAGAACTAATAATGGCCCATGCCTAATATTGGTTAATAGAGCTTTGAAGGATTAAATAATGCACAGTACTTTAGTTAATTTTTGTATCATTTTAAGTTGGTTTTTATTAGCGCTAAGCAGCTGTTTAATTATTTTTAGTAAATATAAGCATACTTACTTTAAACAGCGTTTACTGAGGTTTTTAAATAGCTTTTTAGTTCTTCAGATAATCGCTGTAGCCTATTACTTTACTAGCGAAAAAGTAAATAACCTAAGTGACTTAGGCATAAGTTATTGGCTATTAATTACAATGCAGATTGTCTGTAATGCAATGTGTTACATGAGCGTAAAGCGCAGAAAGGCTAAAATAAAGCCATCACTTGATTCGTTTTCAATGGATTAAAGTAGATAAACTTTTAAGAAGAACATGTTCTGTTTTTACCTTGCGCTTTTGCTTTATAAAGTAGTTCATCAGCACGCTTGATATCAAGATCAATTGAGCGTTCGGCACTTGCAGAGATAACACCAATACTTAGCGTAATATTGGTACTATCTGAAAATAAGCTCACAGCTGAAGCTTCAAGGGCGTTGTGGATTTTTTCTGCAACTTGCTCCCCCTGCTCAACTGTTGCATTTGGGATAACAATTAAAAACTCCTCTCCGCCCCAACGTGATGCAATCGCATTTTTTGGAATACTTTTATCAAAGGTTTTAGCTAACTGAATAAGTGCTTCATCGCCAAAATCATGGCCGAATTGATCATTAATTTTTTTAAAATTATCTACATCAGCTAATAAAATTACAAAGGGAGTATTATTATCTTTCAGCTCACTTTTAAAAGCCACAAGCTTATTCATGGTATAGCGACGGTTTGGCAGGTTAGTGAGTGGATCTATAGTTGCTAAAAATTCATTTTTTTGACTCAAAGCAATTATTTTACTGCTGTATTTTTCTCTTGAAAACTCGTAGTAGCCACTCAGCGACGCGACAATTATAAAAGCGAGTATGATTCTGATAGGAAACTGTTCCGGACTATAGTCATATATATTGAATGTATCAGCGCAGTAAAAGCCTAAAACAATCGCTAATAAAAACAAAATTATATCAAATGTACCTCGTTTAAGTCCGCGTATTGAATAAGTAACAGGAGACACTATGAATATCCATATAGGCCCTGTTCCTTGTGCTCCACCAGTGAGGACTAGGTAAAACATTAGTGCATAAAGGTTGTATAAAATTATAGTGCCTGACTTCTCTACTCCCCTACTTATGCTAAATGCCAATAAATAAACAAACGAAGAAACAACCAGGGTACACGCTAATAAATAACTGCTATTAATAAATGCTAAGCTAGCCATCGAAAACGTTGCTATAAACCCTATTGAAGAGAAGAATCGAACAATGAGTTTCCTTTCCGATTTGTTTGAATATTCGTACATAATTTCTATTTATTTTATTAATGTATAAAAGCCTACTTGTATGTAAAAAGTAAGCAAACCGTAAACAGCGTGCGATAATGAACCAACTTTATATTTAAATCAACTCCAAAGATTAGTTATTTAGGCTTGATAAAAGTGTATATTTTAGTCATTATTTACCTTTATCAGGGATGAATACGGTTATTGTAATGTATGATCCCATGATGTAATACGCTTTATTTAAAGAAATAAAGCCTAGGATAAAACAATAACGTTAAGGATTAAAAATGAATAAACTTGCTCTTCTTGTTCCTGCACTAATAGTACTGAGTGGCTGTAAAAGTAATGATATAACTCGCGCAGTTAAAGATGGTATTAACGGTGCTGTAAATAGTGTATCTAGCTCTAGCAACCAATCAATTAACTCTTCAAATCAAAGTGCTTATACAACGACGCAAACAAAAGTTTTAGCGTATAAAGCAACAAAAGAAGCTAGAGATTATGGCCAAATAACGTTAGCTAGTACAGCTGAAAATCAAAAAAAACAAACTCGAGTTGCTATAAATAAGTGCCTGCATCCTCGTGTAGGTGAAGTAAAATGTAAGGCTTATATGTATGAGATTAGCCCTCAAGGCTGGTTAATAGATGCCCAAAGCAACCGTATTTGGCTCGAAACAAGAACAACCCACTATGACAAGGTAGTTCCTTCTGGTAGTTACTATATGAAAGTAAGAACGGAAGGTGTCGCTAAAGAAAGTTATGCTACAGGTGATATTAATATAATACCGTTTGTTACTAACTACGTTGACATTACATTCGAATAAAACAAATAAAAAAGCAAGCCAGTTGGCTTGCTTCTTATTCATTTTATTAATACGAACAATTAGACTTTTAAATAATCCATAATACCTTCTGCAGCATTACGTCCTTCAAAAATAGCGGTTACCACTAAATCTGAACCACGCACAATATCGCCACCAGCAAATATTTTAGGGTTCGTTGTTTGATGTGTAAATTCACCTTGTTCTGGAGCATTAATGCCGCCCCAGTGGTTTATTTCTACATCGTATTTTTCTAACCAATCCATTTTGTGAGGCTGGAAACCAAATGCCATAATAACTTGGTCAGCTTCAATCACATGCTCTGAACCAGGTACTTCTTCAGCACGACTTCTGCCATTTGCGTCAGGTTCGCCTAATTTAGTTTTAACCATTCTAACGCCAGTTACTTTACCTTTATCGTTCAATACAATGCCTTTAGGCTGAACGTTATAGGTAAATATAACGCCTTCTTCTTTGGCGTTTTTAACTTCACGTTTAGAACCAGGCATATTTTCTTTATCACGACGATAAGCACACGTTACTTTTGCAGCATTTTGACGAATAGACGTACGCACGCAGTCCATCGCTGTATCACCACCACCAAGTACAACTACTTTTTGGTTAGCCATATCAATACACGGCTGCTTAGTCTCGTCATAGCCCATTACACGGTTAGTGTTACCAATCAAGAACGGGAGTGCATCGTGAACACCTGGTGCATCTTCATTTTCAAGACCTGCACGCATACTTTGATACGTACCAACTCCTAAAAATACGGCGTCGTAATCAGCTAAAATTTGATCAAGCGTAATATCAACACCTACTTCAACATTTAACTTAAACTCCACGCCCATTTCAGTGAAAATTTCACGGCGCTTTTGCATCACTTCTTTTTCAAGTTTAAAAGAAGGAATACCAAACGTGAGTAGTCCGCCAATTTCTGGGTGACGATCAAACACTACTGGTTTTACGCCGTTACGAACTAAAATATCAGCACACCCTAAACCAGCTGGGCCTGCACCAATAATAGCTACTTTTTTGTCGGTCCAAGTTACATAAGACATATCAGGCTTCCAGCCCATTTTAAATGCCTCATCGGTAATGTATTTTTCAATATTACCAATTGTAACCGCACCAAACTCTTCATCTAATGTACACGAACCTTCACACAAACGGTCTTGTGGGCAAACACGCCCACACACTTCTGGTAAGCTATTTGTACGATGAGAAAGCTCTGCTGCCTCTATAATACGACCTGTGCGTATTAACTTTAACCATTGTGGAATGTAGTTATGTACTGGGCACTTCCACTCACAATACGGGTTACCACAATCTAAACAACGATCAGCTTGTGAGTTAACCTGATTTTCTGAAAAGGGTTCGTAAATTTCTACGAAAGATTTTTTACGTGACGAGATTGGTTTTTTGCGTGGGTCTACACGCTGCACGTCTATAAATTGATATACATTTTCGCTCATACTGCCCCCTTATTGCGCCTGAACACGTAGTTCGGCACTACTGCGAGCGCGATGCCCGAGTAAACTTTTTACGTCGCTTGATTTTGGTTTTACTAATTTGAACATCGGTAAGTACAGTTCAAAGTTAGCTAAAATGCTTTCTGCTCTGCACGAACCCGTAAGCTCTAAATGCTCAGCAATTAAGCCGCGTAAATGTTCTTGATGCGACGTTAATTCGTCTAGTGTTACTATTTCTACAAGCTCTGGATTAATGCGTTTTTCAAAATCATTTCGCTCATCTAAAATATAAGCAAAACCACCAGTCATACCCGCGCCAAAGTTAACACCTACATTACCAAGTACACACACAACGCCACCGGTCATGTATTCACAACCGTTGTCACCTACACCTTCAACAACCGCTTGCACACCTGAGTTACGAACTGCAAAGCGCTCACCGGCACAACCCGCTGCAAACAGTTTTCCGCCTGTAGCGCCGTACAAACATGTGTTTCCAGCAATGGTTGCTTTATGACTTTCAAAAGATGAGCCAAGTGGTGGACGAATAACTAACTTACCGCCTGCCATGCCCTTACCTACGTAATCGTTAGCATCGCCAACCAATGTCATTTCAAGACCACCGGCATTCCAAACACCAAACGATTGACCCGCCGTACCGTGTAATTCAATTGCTACGGGGTCTGCCGCCATACCTTGATTACCGTGTTTATCAGCAATATAACCCGAAAGCATTGCACCTACAGAGCGGTCAGTATTACAAATACGACTCACAAGCGAGATACCGCTTGACGTATCAATTGCCTCTTGCGCTTTAGCTAATAAACTTTCGTTTAACTTACCTAGATAATGCGAACTGTTAGGCGCACTACAATAAAGCGTTTCGCCAGTTGGGTTGTTCGGCTGAGCAATAACAGACGATAAATCAATTTTCTTCTGCTTTGCAGTTTTGCCTTCAATTTCTTCTAATAAATCTAAACGGCCAATTAAGTCAGTTAAATTTGCAACGCCTAGGCTAGCCATAATTTCACGCGCTTCTTGCGCTATAAACTTAAAGTAGTTCATCGCCATTTCTGGTAAGCCGTGATAATGCTTTTGACGAAGTGTTTCGTCTTGTGTTGCAACACCGGTCGCACAGTTATTTAAGTGACAAATACGTAAGTATTTACACCCAAGGGCAACCATTGGACCAGTACCAAAACCAAAGCTTTCAGCACCTAAAATTGCCGCTTTAATAATATCTAAACCTGTTTTTAAGCCACCATCTGTTTGCAGGCGAATACGATGACGAAGGCCATTTTCAACTAGTGCTTGCTGTGTTTCAGCAAGTCCAAGCTCCCATGGGCTACCCGCATATTTAACAGAAGTAAGTGGGCTTGCGCCTGTACCGCCATCGTAGCCAGAAATAGTAATTAAATCGGCATATGCTTTAGCAACACCTGTTGCAATGGTTCCCACACCTGGCTCTGAAACAAGTTTTACAGAAATAAGTGCTTTAGGGTTTACTTGTTTTAAATCGAAAATTAGCTGTGCTAAATCTTCAATTGAGTAAATATCGTGATGTGGTGGTGGCGAAATTAACGTAACACCTGGTACCGAATAACGAAGCTTAGCAATATACGGCGTTACTTTTTCACCCGGTAATTGTCCACCTTCGCCTGGTTTTGCACCTTGCGCTACTTTAATTTGAATAACGTCAGCACTGCGTAAGTAATGAGGCGTTACACCAAATCGACCTGAAGCGACTTGTTTAATACGCGAGTTTTTCTCTGTACCATAACGCAGTTTATCTTCACCGCCTTCACCAGAGTTTGAACAACCACCTAAGCGGTTCATTGCAATTGCTAGCGCTTCATGAGCTTCTGGTGATAACGCACCAATACTCATTGCTGCTGAGTCAAAACGCTTGTATAGGTTTTCTGCAGACTCTACTTCATCGATGCTTATACCTTGCTCAGGTAGTTTAAGCGCTAACATATCGCGCAAAGTCGCAATTGGACGATTATTAACTAAATCAGCGTACGCACTGTAGTCTTTATAATCACCTGATCGAACCGCTTTTTGCAGGGTTTGAATAACATCTGGATTATAAGCATGATACTCACCACCGTGAACGTACTTAAATAAACCACCGTGGCTTAATAATTTACGCTTACTTAAAGCAAGTTTGTGCAAACTTTGCTGATCGTCATCAAAGTCGGTAAAGCATGCACCTTGTATACGACTTGCAACGCCTTTAAAGCACATTTCAATAATCGCATCAGATAATCCCACCGCTTCAAACAACATTGAACAACGATAAGATGCAACCGTACTTATGCCCATTTTAGACATAATTTTGTACAAGCCTTTATTAATGGCTTTACGATAAGCAAGGGTCACTTCGCAATACGACTTATCAATAATTTTGCTGTCGCTCATCGCAACTAACGATTCATACGCAAGGTATGGATAAATTGCCGTAGCACCAAAACCTAATAGCACAGCAAACTGGTGCGCATCTCGCACGCTGCCAGTTTCAATGATAATATTTGATTCACAGCGCAAGTTGTTATCAACTAAGCGTTTTTGTACCGCACCTACAGCCATAGCTGCTGGAATTGGTAAATTTATTTCATCAAAGTTACGGTCAGTTAAAATAAGCATGATACAGCCCGCAGCTGCTTTTTCTTGTGCTTGGTCACAAATACGCGTAACCGCGTTTTCTAAACCCTCTTCAACTGTATAGGTAATATCAATTTTACAGTAGCTGTAGTGCGCTTCATCAGCATTTAATAGCTGCTGCATGTCTGCGTACATTAAAATTGGTGTATCAAACTGTAGGCGCTTAGCGTGGCCCGTTGTTTCGTTAAATACGTTTTGCTCACTACCAATACAGGTTGCAAGCGACATTACATGGTTTTCACGTAGTGGATCGATAGGTGGATTTGTTACTTGCGCAAATTTTTGGCGGAAGTAATCATAAAGTGAACGATGCCCTTCACTAAGCACAGCAAATGGCGTGTCATCACCCATTGAGCCTGTCGCTTCTTGGCCGTTTTCACCCATTACACGAATAACGCTATCAAGCTCTTCGTTGGTATAACCAAACATTTTTTGATATTTAGCTAGCGTTTCGTCATCAAATGAGCGATTACCAGCGTCTTGCTCAGTAAGTTCTTCAAATGGAACTAAACGTTTAACGTTTTCTTCAAGCCATGACTTGTAAGGATGGCGAGATTTTAAATCTTGATCGATTTCATCCGAGTGCCAGATTTTGCCAAGTTTAGTATCAATAACTAATAATTCACCTGGACCAACACGGCCTTTTTCAACCACTTCATCGGCAGTGTAATCCCAAATACCCACTTCTGATGCGAGCGTAATAAAACCATCTTGTGTAATTACATAACGTGCTGGGCGAAGTCCATTACGGTCAAGGTTACACGCTGCAAAACGACCATCCGACATAACAATACCGGCGGGGCCATCCCATGGTTCCATATGCATAGAGTTAAAGTCGTAAAATGCACGTAAATCATCGTCCATTGCACGGTTTTTTTGCCATGCAGGTGGCACGAGCATACGCATAGCGCGGAATAAATCCATGCCACCAGCTAAAAACAGCTCAAGCATATTATCTAGGCTTGATGAATCAGAACCGGTTTCGTTTACAAACGGCGCTGCGCTTTGTAAATCAGGAATAAGCGGTGACGCAAACTTATATGAACGTGCGCGTGCCCACTGGCGGTTACCTTCAATAGTATTAATTTCACCATTGTGTGCTAAATAGCGGAAAGGTTGAGCTAAAGGCCAACGCGGTTGTGTATTAGTAGAAAAACGCTGATGAAAAACACAAATCGCACTTGTCATACGAATATCAGCTAAATCTAGATAAAAATTAGGTAAATCTGCAGGCATCATTAAGCCTTTATAGATAGTTACCAAACCAGATAGACTTGCGATATAGAAAGCTTCATCATCAACAATGCGCTTTTCAGCGCGGCGGCGTGCTACATATAAGCGACGCTCTAAGTCTTTAGAACGCCAACCTTCTGGCGCGCTAACAAAAATTTGTTCAAAACCTGGTAATTGCTGTACAGCAATAGGACCCAACATAGATGGGTCGGTTGGTACAACACGCCAACCTAAAATATTTAGCGTTTCTTTTTCTAATTCTTCGCTAAGTATTTGTTTTGCAGCTTGTGCTAAAACAGGGTCTGAATTTAAAAATATCATACCCACTGCGTAGTTTTTGCCTAAGTGCCAATTATGTTCACTGGCAATTGCACGGAAAAAGCTATCTGGTTTTTGTAATAATAAACCACAGCCATCACCTGTTTTACCATCGGCAGATATACCGCCACGGTGCTGCATGCGATCAAGCCCCGTAATAGCAGTACGAATAAGCCTATGACTAGCTTGACCATTAACTTGGGCTATTAAGCCAAAGCCACAATTTTCTTTTTCTAACTTTGAGTCGTATAACATAGACCCCTCCCCTTGCTGCACTGTTAGCGTGGATGAACTGCTCGACGATTTGCTAACAGACGGACAAAACTAGCCTCTATCTTAAATAGAGTCAATAGCACTTTGAATACATATTCACATTCTTGAATATTTCTCACTTCATAGCAAGATTTCTTTTTATCATTATTTTTAACATTTAGCGTTATTTTAACCACTATTTTTTCATGACACTGGTGTCAAGTTTAACATATTGTAAAAAACACAAGCGCTCAAAGTCGCAGCTTACGTAAACGTAAAGACAAGCAAAAGTGAATAAGTATTCAATAAATGAAGGGCTATTCAGTTAACATTTAGATAGTTTTATGCTATTTCATTACTTTAATGGCTTAACATCCCCGATTATTGCAGCTCATTAGTATAGTTATGAAAGTTCATGTCATTTTTTGTACGTTAATAGTGAATTTTTATTTAAACCAGTGTCCGATGCGGACACACAAACTGTCCGCGGACATGAATTTAAAGAACAAAAAAATAAAATCACTTAAATATCAATACCATAATTGTTGGCATATTAATCGTATAGCTTTATATATAATCGCTAATTGGAATTACTATGTTTACTCTAAGCTTATTTTTACTCTCTCCTATTGCCGCAATTTGCACAGCAGCTTTATTACTGCTGTGCGAAGAATACATAAAAGCAAGGTAGGGGAAATTAAATGATTAAAGATACCAGCGCACAAGACGTACAAGTAAAGGCTCCTATAAGCTATAAAAAATACGCGATAATCACTGCGATTGTTTTCATTGTGGTCTCTGCAATTGCTTATATTTTTTTAACTAGCCATAGCGCTAAAAGCTCTATTAGCCGCTCAATAGTGCAAATTGCAAAAGTACATGTTAAAGCACTTATTCGGGACATTGCCGCCAGTGGTAAAATTGTTGCTGCCAATGCCCCTCAAATCTATAGCCCGGAACGTGGATTTATAGATTTAAAAGTAAAGGCCGGTGATACAGTAAAGCAAGGCGACACACTTGCCCTGCTGCAAAGTCCTGAGTTGACTAATGAATTAAAGCAACAGGAGTCTGTACTTAAAAGGCTTGAAGGCGAGCAGCAAAGGCAACATTTGCAAGCAAGACGCCAAACACTCACCTTAAATAAAACACTCGATATGGCACAAGTTGAGCTTAACGCCGCTGAGCGCGAAAATCGTCGTGCGCAGTTATCAATTCAAAAGCACTTAATCAGCCAAATTGATCTTGAAAAAGCAGTTGATGATTTATCACGTGCAAGGCTCACATATAAGCATGCACAACAAGAGGTATTACTTGCCAAAGACACGCTCGCCTTTGAACTACAAGCAGCTAAAAGTGATGTAATCCGCCAACAACTTATTGTTGATGACTTAATCCGAAAAGTAAGAAACCTATCTATTAAGGCTACCGTTACAGGGATTGTGGGTAACCTATTAGTGCAACAAAAAGCCGCAGTGACGCAAAGCCAACCTCTTATGACTCTCGTCGACTTAAGTAATTTTGAAGTCGAACTCCAAGTACCTGAAAGTTACGCCAACGAATTAGGACTCGGTATGGAAGTAGAGCTTAAGTTAGGCAATGAAACAGCGATGGGGAATTTATCCGCCATATCACCAGAAGTTAATAATCGTGAAGTAACAGCACGCGTCCGATTTAAAGGTGTTACTAACAACATCCGTCAAAACCAACGCTTAACTGCACGTATTTTACTCGACAACCGAGAAGGTGTAATGCAGGTAAAACGCGGCGCTTTTATGCAGCAAGGCGGAATTTTTGCTTATAAGGTAGAAGGCAATATTGCAAAGCGTATACCTATTACAATAGGCGCCACCAGCATTAATGCGGTTGAACTTTTAAGCGGTGTTAAAGAAAACGATGAAATTATTATTTCAAGCTACAGCGACTTTAAGCAAGCCGATACGATTTTATTAAATTAAACAGACGTTCTCAACCAACGCTAAAAATAATTAGGAACAACCATGTTACAAATGAACAATGTAAGTAAAGTATACCAAACAGAAATGGTACAAACCCATGCGCTTCGAGACTTTAACCTGCAAGTAAACGAAGGCGAATTTATTGCTGTTACCGGTCCTAGCGGCTCAGGAAAAACAACCTTTTTAAATATTGCAGGTATGCTCGAGCCTTTTAACGAAGGTGAGTACCTGTTAGATGGCGTTAATGTTGGTAGCCTAAACGATAACCAACGTGCTGATTTACGTAATCAAAAAATTGGCTTTATATTCCAAGGCTTTAATTTGATCCCCGATTTAAATTTATATGAAAACATAGAAGTTCCTCTTCGCTATAGAGGGATTAAAGCAAATGAGCGAAAACGTCGAATTGAGCAATGCCTTGAACAAGTTGGTTTAGCATCTCGCGCTAAACACTTACCTCAGCAACTCTCCGGTGGCCAGCAACAACGTGTGGCAATAGCCCGTGCGCTTGCTGGTGAACCTCGTTTTTTACTTGCCGATGAGCCAACAGGTAACCTTGACAGCTTAATGGCTCGCCAAGTTATGGAGTTACTTGAACAAATCAATCGCGACGGTGCCACTATTGTAATGGTAACGCATGATAGCGAATTAGCCCGCCGTGCTCCGCGAAATATTCAAGTAGTTGATGGGCAACTTGCCGACTTTACACTTTATCAAGGCGCGCAAACTATAAAAACAGCATCGGGGGTTTAACTAATGTTTATTCATTATTTAGATTTAAGTTGGCGCAGCTTCAAGCGCACCCCATTGGTTAGCTTTTTAATGGTACTTGCCATTGCGATAGGTATAGGCATAACAATGACCAGCCTTAGTGTTTATCACATGATGTCGGCCGATCCTATACCAGAAAAAAGCAGCCAACTTTACAGTGTGCAATTACAAACAATGGACGATGGTAGTACGTGGTGGACAGAAGATAACATGCCACTGCAACTGACCTATCAAGATGCTGAGAACTTATTAAACGCACCCACGCCAGAGAAAAAAGTGGCTATGATGCGTACCGGTTTCTCAGTTTATCTAGACTCCGACAAAATAAAACCTTTTATAGGTAATGCTCGCATGACAACGCCTGACTTTTTTAGCATGTTTAATTTGTCATTTTTATACGGGGGGGCTTGGAGCAAAGAGCAAGAAGACTCTGCCGCACCTGTGGTTGTTATTACCCAAGAGATAAACGATAAACTATTTGCTGGAAAAAACTCTGTCGGAGAACTGATTTACTTAGATGATGCAAGCTATCAAGTAGTTGGTGTTATTAACCATTGGCCTCTCAATATTAAATATTATGATTTAAATAACGGTGCATTTAATCAAGTAGAAGAGTTATTTATGCCCTTTAGCTTAATAAAGACAAAAGAGCTAGTAAGTTGGGGCAATAGCAACGGATGGAAACACGAAAACACACCAACCTTTGCAGATAAACTGCAATCTGAGCAAGTATGGATCCAGTTTTGGGCAGAGCTAAATACGCTTGAACAAAAACAAGCCTATCAAAATTACTTATTAGCCTATATGCAAGAACAACAAAAACGTGGTCGATTTAATCGTAAAGAACTTGAGTATAAACTTCGCGATGTAAACCAATGGATGCAATACAACAACGTCGTCACCGAAGACAATAAAATTTTAGTGGGCCTGAGCTTTATGTTCTTAGGTGTCTGCTTAGCCAATATTTTAGGTTTACTTTTAGCTAAGTTTTTACGCAGAGCGCCAGAAGTAGGTGTAAGACGCGCATTAGGTGCTAGTAAAAGGCAAATATTTTTACAGCACTTAGTTGAGGTCGCCCTGCTTGGCTTTATAGGTGGCATGCTAGGAATTGTACTAGCACAACTTGGCTTAATGGGCGTAGGGCAAAGCTACGACTACTATGAAAACTTAGCGACAATGGATTTAACCATGCTATTGAGCGCCCCATTGATTGCAATTACAACCTGCATTTTAGCTGGTTTTTACCCAGCTTGGTTAGTGTGTAAAACCAATCCTGCTATTTATCTTAAGAGCCAATAAGGAATGTCACAATGTTAGAAATAAAACCTATATTTAACGCCTTATGCCGCTCAAAGGTGGGCGCTGTATTACTGCTAATTCAAATTGCAATTACCACAGCTATAGTCAGTAACGCTGCGTTTATTATTCAAGATAGAATTAGCTATTTAAACCAAGAAACGGGCTACCCTGAGCAAGATATATTTAAGTTTAATGTAATGACCTTTGGTACTGATATTAACTTAAGCCAGCAGTTTGAGCTTGATGAAAGCATGCTTAGAAAAATGCCAGGCGTAGCTGATGCCGCATTAAGCAGTAGTATTCCGCTATCAGGGGGTGGCAGCGCTTCGAGCTTTAATTTAAAACCTGCTCCACAAGAAGGCCTAAGTGTCAGGACCGCTTATATTTTTATAGATGACCACGCAATTAATACCTACGGCGTTAACTTAATTGCAGGGCGAAACTTTACCGAAGATGAAGTGCTCGTTACAAACGAAATTACACAAAAGCGCACCAACGTCACTATAGTCACTAAAGCCTTACTTGATGAGCTCTACCCTGATGGAGATGGTTTAGGAAAAATAGTTTATTTTGGCGACCTACCACTTAAAATTATTGGCGTGATCGGAAAAATGAAAGGCCCGTGGCTCAAAGACAGTAAACCCGATAATCTTGCGTTAATTCCTTATATTAAAGCAGCAAGTTATGCACAAGTTGCCGTTCGTACTAAGCCTGGTCAGCGAGCAGCTGTAATGAAAAAAATAGAAAATGCCATGCTCGAAAATTACAGCAAACGCGTTATTAACAACATTAAAGGGCTTGATGAATTAAAAAATGAGTATACCGCTCAAGATCGCCTTATGATGCGCATGCTCATAGTATTAATCACTATTTTAGTGCTTATAACCGCTCTCGGTATTTTTGGCTTAACCTTATTTAATATTAGCAAACGTACTAAGCAAATTGGTACACGCAGAGCACTTGGCGCAAGAAAGTCAGCTATTGTTAGCTACTTTTTAGTAGAAAATGCATTAATTTGTAGCCTAGGTTTAGCCTTAGGTGTAGTAACAGCAATACTACTTGGGAAAATGTTAATGCAGTATTTTTCTGTAGCCGCACTACCGCCAAGTTATATAGCCGTTACCGCCATTGCTGTATTTTTAATGAGTTTACTTGCAGTATTAGCGCCGGCTAAACGCGCTGCCAATATTTCGCCCAGTATTGCAACTCGCACTATTTAATAATATGTAAATCACTATACTACACTGCTTAGTAAGGCAGTGTAGCCATTAAAAAATTATAAAAATAACCTATGACTCATAAAATACTCATTGTTGATGATAACCAAGCAGTACTCGACGCACTTTCATTGTTGCTCGAGATCCACGATTTTTCGGTAGTCACTGCAACAAATCCATTTGATGCTTTGCAAATAGTTCGCTATCAGCGAATTGAGCTTGTAATCCAAGACATGAACTTTACCAGCGACACCACCTCTGGCGAAGAAGGTAAAGCGTTGTTTTATGAACTACGAGAAATAAACCCACACCTACCTATTATACTTATTACAGCCTGGACCGAACTTGCCACCGCCATTGAGCTTGTAAAAGCCGGTGCTGCTGATTACTTACCAAAACCCTGGGATGATGCAAAACTACTAGTTTGTATCAGTAACTTAATAGAGCTAGGCAGTGCTAAAAAAATAATGGCGACGCATAATCGCCATCAACAAGAACGTGAAGGTACATTTAAAAATGCAGACCTTGCTGGGCTAATATTTAAAAGTACTGCGATGGAACGACTGGTTACTATGGCGCTTCAAGTGGCTAAATCTGATATATCTGCATTAATTACAGGCCCTAATGGGAGTGGCAAAGAGTGTATTGCGCATATTATTCAAAAAAACTCCCCGCTTGTATCGCAGCCTTTTATTAAGGTAAACGCAGGTGCACTTCCGCAAGAACTTATAGAGGCCGAACTTTTTGGCGCTGAAGCCGGAGCATATACGGGGATAACCAAACAACGTATTGGTCGATTTGAAGCAGCTGATGGCGGTACGTTATTTTTAGATGAAATTGGTAATTTACCACTTTCAGGACAAATAAAATTACTACGCGTACTACAAACCGGCGAGTTTGAACGTTTAGGCTCAACACAAACACGAAAGGTAAATGTGCGGGTTATATCGGCTACTAACGAAAACTTACTACAAGCAATTCAACAAGGTCGATTTAGGGAAGACTTATATTATCGTCTTAATGTAATTGAGCTCAATTTGCCTGCCCTAAGTGAAAGACAAGATGATGTTTTAGCACTTATTAGCCATTTTTTACCTCACCGAGAGCTGACTATACACACAGAGCAAGCACTTCAACACTACAAATGGCCGGGTAACGTTCGAGAGCTAGAAAACGCTTGTAAGCGTGTAGCGGTACTAAAACCTACAGGTGCGCTTAAAGTCGATGACTTTGCACTATCGTCACCGGTTACTGCTCAACAAGAAGCAAAAGCAGAGCCTACCAAACAGGAAATAGAACACGCAATGCGCGCTCATCAAGGTGTTATAGCCAAAGTGGCCCGTGAATTTGGTTTAAGCCGACAAGCTCTTTATCGTCGATTACAAAAAATGGGTATTGATTATTAATGCCAAACATTATTAGCAACTTTACCCTAAGCCAAAAGGTTGTATTAATTTGCGGGCTTTGTAGCGCGCTGCCTGTTGTTATTATTGCCGCGCTAAGTGGCTTTGATATTTACTACACTCTGTTTTTAATATTACTAACGCTTACATTTAGCACTCTGCTTTCAAGAGCTCTCACCAAGCCAATAAAGCTTGGCATGCAATCGCTTGAAACCGGATTACTTAATTTTAAAGATGGTGAGCTCTCCAGTTTGCTTGCGTATAAAAGTAATGATGAACTTGGAAAACTATGCCAACTTTATAATCAAACCGCAAAACAGCTTCGCCAAGAAAAACAATGGATTTACCAGCGCGAGTTAATGCTTGATAAAGTTTTGCAAAGCTCGCCGCAAGCGTTATTGCTGGTCAATGATAATAATACGGTGGTATTTAGTAATTTAATTAGCCGTAGTTTATTTAATAGCGCAACTCGCCTTGAAGGTATGCAGCTAAGTAAATTACTCGAAAATTCGCCTCTGCAATTAGTAGCAGCTATAGAGCACGGTATTGATGGCCTCTTTAATATAGAAATAGAGAATCAAGACTCGCAAACTTGGCATTTAGCCACTGGGGAGTTTTTACTTAATAATCAAAAGCATCATTTATATATATTTAAACAGTTAACCCGTGAACTTAGTCGTCAAGAAGTTGCGGTGTGGAAAAAAGTAATACGCATTATTAGCCACGAATTAAATAATTCACTCGGCCCTATGTCATCCATGCTACACAGCGCACAATTGCTCGCAAATAAAGTTGATGAGTCTCGTCTTGCCCGTGTATTTGCAACTATTGATGAGCGAATTAGTCATTTAACTGAATTTGTACAAGGCTATGGCAAGTTTGCTAAATTACCTCAGCCACAAAAAACGCGGGTTAACTGGCAAAACACCCTCAATAATTTAAAAAACCACTGGCAATTTAGCTACGAAATAAAAAATTCACACAATGAATTACAAGCTGATCAAACACAACTCGAGCAGCTGCTCATAAACCTATTAAAAAATTCACACGAGTCAGGTTCCAATGCTAATGAAATACATATTCAGGTCGAGTTTGTACCCCAAGCTTGTGTTATAAATGTAAGCGACTGCGGCAAAGGAATGAGCGAGCAAGTAATGGCAAATGCTTTAGTGCCCTTTTATTCTACAAAAAGTACGGGGAGTGGTTTAGGGTTAGCCTTATGCAGAGAAATAGCAGAAGCGCACCAAGGGCATATAAGTTTACATAACAAAATAGAGGGCGGCTTAAACGTTCAAGTGAGCCTTCCTTATTCATAAATTTACACAAATTAAAAACAACAAAGCCACTTAAAAAGCTGTCTCTTATACACAAATCCCTGCTAAGAAATTAGCGGGGATTTTTTTGAACTAAATCTCAATGTCATGATCAGATCTTCAAATCTTGTTTGAGGGCACATTATGATTAACGAAC
>NZ_JACJFA010000015.1:0-113759 GCF_014164345.1 Pseudoalteromonas sp. SG43-5 | reverse complement strand
CTGATAGCTGATAGCTGATAGCTGATAGCCAAAGAATGTTTTACTAAATCATTTAATCAAGGATTTTTAAACTTGTTATTGAGGAAATAACAAGTGGCGGAGTGGACGGGACTCGAACCCGCGACCCCCGGCGTGACAGGCCGGTATTCTAACCAACTGAACTACCACTCCGCAGTGGTATGTGCATGGGGTAATGCACTTACAAATTTTAATCATGATATCAAATGGCGGAGTGGACGGGACTCGAACCCGCGACCCCCGGCGTGACAGGCCGGTATTCTAACCAACTGAACTACCACTCCGCAGAGATATCATTATACTTGTTATTACTTAATTTGTTGGCGGAGTGGACGGGACTCGAACCCGCGACCCCCGGCGTGACAGGCCGGTATTCTAACCAACTGAACTACCACTCCAGCATACAAATTTTGTAATATAACATTGTTTAAATAGTTGGCGGAGTGGACGGGACTCGAACCCGCGACCCCCGGCGTGACAGGCCGGTATTCTAACCAACTGAACTACCACTCCAGCGCGTATTTAAACTGTTATTTTTTCTTATTGGCGGAGTGGACGGGACTCGAACCCGCGACCCCCGGCGTGACAGGCCGGTATTCTAACCAACTGAACTACCACTCCATAATAAGAATATGTTTTACAACCATACGTTGTGTAAGTGTTGGCGGAGTGGACGGGACTCGAACCCGCGACCACCGGCGTGACAGGCCGGTATTCTAACCAACTGAACTACCACTCCAGCTTTTACTTACAAGTTTTACGAAAATGGCGGAGTGGACGGGACTCGAACCCGCGACCCCCGGCGTGACAGGCCGGTATTCTAACCAACTGAACTACCACTCCATATTTTCGTTGCTGTTTAGGTCTCCCTGACAGCGGCGTGAATAATACGAACCAACCCCTATTTCGTCAAGGGCTTTTTTGTTTTTTTATAGGTTTTTTAGTCATCTGTCATCGAAAGGTTTAAAATTTCACCTGATCTGTCATTTTTTGAGCCATTTTTACCGACTTGATTTTTTTCTGTGTCGGCAACACCACCTTCACTTGTTTTCTTTTTCTTTAAAAAAGGCAGCTTCACTTTAAATTTAATCGATTTTTTCTGAACAAATATACGAATTAACAACCAACCGAGTAATAAAATGAGCGTATTGCAGCCTACAATTAAACTAATAATTGCCGATGTGGCCATTTTTTCTTCAACAGGCTCACTCTCAATCATTTTATCTGGCGTAATAATTGTTGCCGAATCAATTTCGGGCACCGCTTCTATGGGTCGTTCTATCTCAAATTTATACGTTGGTAGCGTTGCCATAAATTCACGGCCATTAATATTAGTGCCAAAAACAGACAGTTCAACACTATATCTACCCCAATCATAATTTTTAACACTAAGCTGACGTGAGTCTTTAGCTGCAGCATCTATGGTAAACATTTGCTCTTCGTTATTGGGATAGTAGATTTTTCCCTGGATGATGACTGTCTCTGGCTTAACAATACTTGGGTCTATATTTATAGTTAACAGATGCTCGTCTGTGTCTTGTTCTGCTAACGCGACATCGGTTATAAAAGGTGGCTCGTGCACTTCTATTGTATTTTGCACAATGCGGCGCTGCAGCAGAGGTGTTGCCACGTAAAGCTCTGGTGTCCATTCACCCGCAGGAAAATCTAAAGTAAACTCGCCGGTAAACACACCATCTTTAGGACGCTCATCAAATCCACGTCCATCGTCTTTAAATTCCGCTACTTCTTGAATGCCTGCGCCAAAGTTAGCAAAGTTTTCATTGTTGGTACTTACAAAGTCAACATTAAGGCTCACAACATCCCTAAATAGGTTTGTGTTAATTGGCTCACCGTCGTTTAGTATTTTCCCGGTGATTTTTATTGTCTCCCCCCTAAACAACATTGAAGGAAGAGGCTCTGCCTCAAGAGATATTTCGCCTAATACAACTATTCTGCTGTCGGGTAAAATACTGCCTATTACTTGCCAAGGACCCGCCATAGGTTTTTTTATGGTAACTAAATCGTAGGTGAGTTCGTCAAACCAATCTAAGTTAGGGTTTTTAACTGAGTCAGTAGCAAAGTACTTACTGCCATCGGGCCGCACTAAAATAACAGCAGGTGCACCTGATTTTCTAAAAAACAGCAGTGTTATTTCATCTATTTTGCTATCTATGCGAAAACGATTATCAAGTAAAGGGATCTCATTTTGATGCCCATCGCGCTTGAGCACTTCTACTTGTTTTACGCCATATGCATTGCCAGTAAATAAACTAGCGGCACATAACGCTGTTACAAAATACATCGTTTTCATTAAATCGCCTTATTCTGCGCGCCATATACATTGGCCGCCTTCTTTGTTTACAAGATCTAATCGTGCTTCGTGTGCGCTTTGCTCAGCGTCGCTTGCTCGCAATACAACTAATGGGGCTCTATCGCTATTTAAACGCTTTATACCGCCTTTCTGTTGCTCGCTGCCGTCATCTTTGTTTTGATTCAAATTCAGCTTTGTTTGACCACCCGTCATGGCAAGGTAAACATCGGCTAAAATTTCAGAATCCAGTAGCGCGCCGTGAAGTGTTCGCTTTGCGTTATCTACATCGTAACGACGACATAATGCATCAAGATTGTTCTTTTGACCTGGATGCAAGTCACGCGCCATTTTAAGCGTGTCGAGAACTTGACAAAAAGTCTCTGTTTTAGGATAGCCCTGATTAAGTAGTGCAAATTCATTATCCATATGGCCAATATCGAACGGCGCGTTATGAATAACTAACTCTGCCCCTTCAATATAGTCGAAAAACTCTTGGGCAATTTGATGAAATAACGGTTTATCACGTAAAAATTCGTTAGTGATACCGTGAACGTCGATTGCTTCTTCTTCGCTTGGGCGTTGTGGGTTTATATAAACGTGAAAGTTATTGCCTGTTAAACGGCGATTTACTAACTCCACACAACCAATTTCTATAATACGGTGCCCTTGTTTAGGGTCGATGCCGGTGGTTTCTGTATCTAAAACTATTTGTCTACGTGCCATATCGAATTTAGCCTGATTCTGGTATCTTTCTATAATCACTTTATTGTACATAAGATCAAGGTAAAACAGTGCAAAAAACCGTAGAGATTTACACCGACGGCTCATGTTTAGGTAATCCAGGCCCCGGCGGTTATGGTATTTTTATGATTTATAACGGCCACGAAAAAGAAATGAGCCAAGGTTATAAACTCACAACAAATAACCGAATGGAAATGCTCGCGGCTATTGTTGCCCTAGAATCACTCACTCGAGAATGCGATGTAAACCTAACAACCGATAGCCAATATGTTAAGCAAGGCATTGAATCGTGGATCACTAACTGGAAAAAACGTGGCTGGTTAACATCAGCTAAAAAGCCGGTTAAAAACGTCGATTTATGGAAACGCTTAGATAAAGCCTGTAGCGAGCACAATGTAACTTGGAAGTGGGTTAAAGGGCATAGCGGCAATAAATACAACGAAATAGTTGACGATTTAGCGCGCGATGCCGCTGGCAGTAAAGATTTACTAGAAGATGTAGGCTACCAGCCTTAAATTTATTCTAAGCTAGTTGTTATACCAATTTTATTAAAAACATGTTCATTTTATCGCATTAAATAACTCACTAACTGCGTTAAAAATTATTCATATAGAACAACTATATGTCACAATTTTCGCCTTGTTAATGTGCTATTTTCTTAGCGCTATGATAGATCACTTATTTAATGCAATTGGTATTATTTTTTTGCTCGCACGATTTAAAGTGTTGCTTTGACGTTTGTCTAAGCCCTGCCCCTTTTACTGGTGCAAACTGCGGCCTAGCATGCCACTTAGGTTTTATCGGCGTAAGTGGCGCAACTCTCTTTCGTGCCACCAGCATATAAACACTGCCCATTGGTTTTAAATACTGTTTTGCAAAAGTCCGCCAAAACTCAAATCTTGATAACCTGTTACCTCTTGCCAGTGATGAATAAATAAAACGTTCGTCACTTACAATTTCAAAACCCAATAAATTTAGCCAATCTTTAACCCTCGCAGGGGTAAAAAAGCGCCCCGTCCATGGTAACTTCTGACCACTAAAAGGCAGCATTTGTGCAAGCCCACACAAACTAAACGGATTAAAACCAGTCACTAGTATATAACCGCCCGGAATAAGCGTGCGATGTGCTTCTCGTAAAATGTGATGTGGGTCTGAATGATACTCTAAGCAGTGGCTTAGTATACAAGCATCAATACTGTGCTCGTAAAATGGCAATTCATCTATGTCAGCAACTACCCCAGTGTAAGGCCCAGGCTCTGCCACACACACTTGGTGTTTAATCGTACTTATACTTGTGTTTAATTCGCCACTTAAATTACCCAACTTAAGCATATGATAGCCAAACATACGCGGAAGCCATTGCTCCATTTTACGTTCAATATCTGTGCGTAAATAATCCCCATGAGGAAACTGCTGCCACGACAGTGGTTTGGGTCCTTCTTGAAAACTAAGGGCTGGTTTCATTTTTTGAGCTCGTTATACTATGCGATAAGTGTCACTTTATAGAGCAATTTACCATGGTGCAAGTCAAAGCAATTAAAGCCTTTTCTGATAATTACATTTGGTGTTTAACTACCGATAACAGTAACCAAGCATGGGTAGTCGATCCAGGCCAAGCACATCCCGTATTAACGTACTTAGCTGAGCACAAACTAACGCTTGGTGGCATTTTAATTACGCATCATCACTACGACCACACTGATGGCGTAGCTGAATTAGTTGACGCCTATCCAGATATATCGGTTTATGGCCCTGCAAATAGTCCATTTAAAGGCGTCACTCACGCACTCACTGATGGACAAAGCATCAGTGTGCTTAATATTAACTTTACTATTTTAGCAACTCCTGGGCATACGCTTGATCATATTTGTTACACAAATGATGAACTTGCTTTTACAGGCGATACATTATTTAGCGGCGGATGTGGGCGCTTATTTGAAGGCACGCCAGAGCAAATGTGGAAATCTTTTAATAAACTAAGAGAGCTGCCTGCAAGCTGTGTTGTTTATTGCACGCACGAATACACGCAAGCTAATCTTGCCTTTGCCAAAGCAGTTGAACCACGCAATCCAGAACTCCTTGAGTACAGTAAAAAAGTAGATGAATTACGCAGTAATAATCAAATTTCTCTACCGACCTCTATTGGACAGGAGCTAAAAATAAATCCATTTATGCGTAGCGATTTGCCAACCATTATAGAGTTAGTGCCAGAGAAATTTATCTCGGTTACAAAAAACAATGAACCTTGGGGAAACTTTGCGAGTCTGAGACAGTTCAAAGACAATTTTTAATGCAAAAACTAATACTTTAATATTTATTTCATTAGAATCATTAACTTAAGATATAGTGATGATTCTATTTCTGCGTTTTAAAAAGTCATTAAGTGGCAATGTTAACTCATAACAGGTAGTATTCGCCGAGTTTTTTACCCGATGTATTGGTATTTATGAATAAATCTCCCCTATTAGTAGCCTTGGCGTTAGCGCTAAGTGGTTGTCAAACTGTGACAACATTAGAGTCAGACTCTCAAGTTGCCACGCAAGCAAACCAACAACTCGAAGGCGCAAGTCCTAACGACATTAACAATGCATTGATGGTAAACGCACAATATCAGCAAGTTGACTCTGATGAGCAAGAAGCGCCCGTGTTTGATGATGTGTGGGAGCGAATTCGCTACCAACTTTCTATCGAAATACCGCAAAACCGCCCTGTTGTTACTGAACGTAACTATTACGCTCGCCACCAAGCCTATTTAGATCGTATTTCTAAACGTGCAGAACCTTACTTACACTTTATTGTTGAAGAAGTAGAAAAGCGCGAAATGCCAATCGAAATTGCACTACTGCCTATTGTAGAAAGCGCATTTGACCCATTTGGTTATTCTAATCGCAGCGCATCGGGCATTTGGCAGTTTATGCCTGCAACCGGTGAGCGATTCGATTTAAAACAAAACTGGTGGTACGACGGTCGTCGCGACATAGTGCAATCGACTCGCGCAGCACTTGACTACTTATCGTATTTACATAAAACACTTGAAGGCGATTGGCTAAATGCGATTGCTGCTTACAACTCAGGTGAAGGGCGTTTAATGCGCGCGATTAAAAAGAATCGTAAAAAGCATTTACCTACCGATTTTTGGTCTCTTGATTTACCTAGCGAAACAACAGCCTACGTACCAAAGTTATTAGCACTTGCCGATTTATTAAAACGCTCAGATGATTTTAACGTTACATGGCAACCAGTAATTAATGCACAAGTGGTTGAAGTGGTTGATGTTGGCTCGCAAATAGATTTAGCACTTGCTGCTGATATGGCCGATATGACGCTTACTGAGCTATACAGATTAAACCCTGGTTTTAACCGCTGGGCAACTGATCCTAATGGCCCACATTCTTTATTACTGCCAGTAGATAAAGCAGAGCAATTTAGCCAAAAACTAGCAAACACTGATGTTAAAAACAGATTACGCTGGCAACGTTATATTGTGGCTCGAGGCGACAGCTTATCAGTAATTGCCAAAAAGTTTACAACGAGCTCAAGTGCAATCCGATCGCTTAATAAACTCAAATCAAATACGATTAAAGTAGGCCAAGAATTATTAGTCCCGCTTACTGATGGCGCTATAAATAGCGAACATTTACCAAAGCAGATGCGCTTAGCTGCTAATAAAGCAACTCGCACAAAGCTTTCGCACACAGTTAAAAGTGGCGACACGTTATGGGACATTAGCCGCGAATATGACGTAACTATGGATGAGTTGACTAAATGGAATAAGCTAAAGAAAAACTCTGTACTGCGCCTAAATCAAAAACTTACTGTGTATAAGTCAGCTAATAAACCACAAGCAACGGCAAGTACCAACCGTACTATTACATACAAAGTACGCCGTGGTGACTCACTTGCACGTATTGCGTCTAAGTTTAATCTAAGCGTTAACGAAATTATTAAGTGGAATAATTTAGCCGGTCAAAAATACTTACAACCTGGCCAAAAGCTAAAACTTAAAGTAGATGTCAGAAGTAGTTAATTTATAAAACTATATTAAAAGTAAAAAGGAGCGCATGCGCTCCTTTTTTAATACTTTAAAATTAAAGGATTAAGCAGGTAGTTTTTCTAGCCATACTTTTAACCAAGGCTCGGTTACCGGCCACGGTTCAAAATCTTCACATGCATCTATTTCTAGGCGGTTGCCCACAGGCTTTGCTTGTAAATCACGAAGTAGCTCGTCAAAGCTTCGCCCTGCGCCACAAAATGTATCGCCGTAACATCTGTCACCCATTGCAATTACACCAAACGGTTTATCGGTAAGCATTGGGAAAGTGCTATTCATTGCAAAGTACAATCCGGCCAAATTACTCGGTACATCACCTTGGCCTGTTGTGGAGGTAACAATTAAAATATGCGATGCATTTTTTATATCATCAAGCGATGCTTCTGTAATTACTGTAGCAGTATGACCCGCTTGCTCTATTGTGGCTGCAACTTCATCGCTTAAACGCTCTGCACCGCCATTAACGCTGCCTACAAAAATACTAATATGTGACATTAATAATCCTTTTCTTGCTCTGGCCAACCTAGCTGCTTACATATTTCAAGCATGTCTTCACCTAGTGGCGCTTTAATTGTTATTGATTCATTACTATAAGGGTGCACAAAACTAAGCTCTGTTGCAAATAACATTAAGCGTCTTAGCTCAAAATGCACTCTAAAAAATTGATTATGCTGGTTATCACCATGATTTACATCACCAATGATAGGCAGTGATAAGTGCTTTAAGTGTCTGCGAATTTGATGCTTTCGCCCGGTTTTTGGAAAACACTCAACTAACGAGTAACGCACTGTTGGATACTTACCTATAGGAATAGGCAATGCAGCTTGGTGCAAGCAATTAAACTGGGTTTGCGCTTCTTGCGGTGCTTTATCTTGATCTGCAAACTTATCGGCTATTTTATCAAGTTCTTCTTTAAGCGGTTTATCTAAAAATACTGACTCTGGCGCAAAACCGCGTACTAAAGCCAAATAGCGCTTAGCAATAGTACCTTCAATAAATAGCTGGTTCATATCGCGAGCTGCTTCAGAGCTCAATGCAAACAGTAATACGCCCGACGTAGGTCTATCGAGCCTATGTACTGGAAATACATGTTGCCCTAGCTGGTCGCGCAACATTTGCATAGCAAACTGGGTTTCGTGTTTATCTAAAAACGAGCGATGCACTAATAAACCTGAAGGCTTATTTATAGCCACATAGTTTTCATCTTGATACAAAATAGTCAGCTCGCCATATTCAATAGGCGCTGGACGCTCACTCATTTGGTTCTCCTAAAAAGGTATCAAGGGCTGTTAGTAATTCAATAATTTCATCGCTTCCGGCTTTATACACAAGTGTCATTTGCGCCATAGGGGCAATAGCAAAGTTACGCGGCAGTGGTTGCCTATGTGTTATTAATTGCTGTATTTTTTCAATAAATACAAATTGTAACCACTGCTCAAATGCCATTGTATCGTGACAAAAAGGAGTATTTGAAAGCAGTGCCTCAGCGTCTATTGGCTCACTTTGCCAAAGCGCGTGTTTTTGTAAAAGTGCCGTTAGCTGCACTAAATAAGTTTGGGTTTGCTGGTACATAACCACCCTCTTTTATATATGTAATGCAATTATACCCTGTTCCCTCACAAGCGGCTATGACGTATAATTAATGTAATTTTGCAGTAAAAACAGTTGAGAAAACAATGAGTGATCAAATAGCTACATTAGGTCAGCTTTTAGATGGTGCGGGTACTCAGTGGCGTGCTTTTGATATTGGCAGGCACATTACTAAGCTTGATAAAAAACAATTTTTAGCTATTGAACAAGCTCAAGTGCCTTACCCTTATCCACTTGCTGGTCATGCATGGCTCGCTATTCAATTTTGGGATACTAAAGCCAGTAAAGAACCGTATGTATGGTTTTTAAAATTCCCCCTTGATGAGCAAAGTATGCTGGTAAGTGCTAGTCGGGATCACTTTGCTGATATGGTTATTCAAGCGCTAGGCACTGAAATTACAGGCGAGCAAGCCGATGGAAAGCTTGATAATAACCCTTATGTTTTTACACCAAACGCAAATAAATTAGCGGCATTTAACGCCCAAGTAAAAGTACTATTAAAACAGCCTGCATCGCAGTATTACGAGCATGCACAATTGTACTTTAGCGGTAAAATTGGTTTTGATAATTGGCAAAGTGTTGCACTACAGGGTATTGCCGATTTTGCACTACGCTTAGACAGTGATACAAACTTAAGTAATCTGCAAAAAGCATGGGCGTATTTACCTATTGAAGTACTACAACCACTCAGTGCCATGCTTGAACACGTTGAAATACCAACATCAATGAGTGAGTTACTTGTTGATTACACACAGACCGCAATTAGTAATAACGATACATTAGCTATAACCGCAGCACTAAGATCAGCTTCAAAAGGTCAAGCTCAAGGGTTATGCGCTCAATTAGTTGATACTGTACTAAGCTCACCAGTGAAGCACGACTCTGACGTGTTACTAACAATCGCTGGGCGGTGTTTTAAACAATTAGAAAACCCTGAACGCTTACATGTATTTATGGATAATTGCGCGCATCATCAAAAAATTGAAGAATTGTTTCCAAGTATTTTTGCTGACTTAGTTGCAATACCAACTATTCGCCCGCATTTATTAGGCTTATTACGTAAAGAAAATCGTAGCGAAACCCTCGCGCGTGCAATTGGAAGGTTATTCTCTTAAATGGCAAGTTTATGGACGTTCATACTTATTGGTAGTGTAATTTACTTATTTTGGCTTAACCGAAAGGTTGCTGAAGCGGCGAACGTTCATGCTAAACGTCAAAGTGAGCAACTGCAGGTGCAGTTGATGAGTGTTGCATGCACAAAACGCCGCTTTGGTTTTTTAAAGAACGGCAAGCCAGGCATTAAAAGTGAATTTATATTTGAATTTTCAAGCGATGGTGAAAATGCTTATCAAGGTGTGTTAATTATGGAAAATGAGTTTTTGAAAAGTGTGGTTGTTCCACCGCATAAAATATAAAACTTAATGTACTTTAAGAGTATGTGTCTTAAATTAATAAATTTAATTCAACACAAAAAACTAAGGCGTAACTAAAGTTACGCCCCAATTGGACTGCATCCTGCTAGATATCCATTATCTTAAATCCGTATTATCATCCCCTGAACGAGTAAACAACCTTGTTTACCCTCACATTGCATCCTGCAATATCCATGGCCACCTTGGCAAACCCACGAAATCTATCGTTTGGCTACATCCGCAGCATCATCCTTGGTAATCCTTTTAAGTAGCTCCTGCCACTTTTTGCATCCTGCAATGTCCATAGCCATCTTGGCAAACCCACGAAATCTATCGTTTGGCTACGTCCCGTAGCATCATCCCTGGTTATCCTTTAAAGTAGCTCCTGCCACTTTTTGCATCCTGCAATGTCCACTTGCCATCTTGGCAGTCCTGCGTAAACTAACGCTCCTGCTACTTCCTGTAGCGTCATCCGTGATTATCCTAAAGTAACTCCTAGCTACTAAGTGCTTCATGCACTTCCTTATTCTTCCTTGTATCCGTTTTAGCTTGTCCTTTATGCTTCCTGCTAGCGTCTGCTATGTTGCCTATTCCTTATCCTTGGCAGTAACTCAATCATTGAGCTATGTCGTCTTGACAAAGAGAAGTTTAAAGCAATCAGGGGGGTGAAATAGGACTTAACACTAAATAAATAAACGTCACAAAAATGAAAAAACAAAATAAACACTGCAGAACAATAACTTAGAACAAAAAAGGCTACTTATTAGTAGCCTTTAAGTGACAATGCTTACGATGATGTGAGATATATCTCACGGTCTTATGTCCGTTTGGGCGCATTGGCTTACATTATAATTTTAAATAGTTGGCTCAATTATTGATTTAAACAGTAACTCGCCCTCTACTTGATTAAAAGTAAGGTGTTTAAATGCTTCAAACTTTTCAGTTTTAAAAAATTCAATGTGCTCCTTACGTGTTACAAATACAGCCATCCCTGTTGACTCAGCGTTACATTTAACCAAGTCATCAAGCCCGCGTAGTAAGTAACGACCAAAGCCTTGTCCATGAAAATGCGGATCTACGGCAATAAAAGCTAAAAAATAGTAATTGCCTTTTTGTTTAAGGGCGTCTCTAATTGTTTGTTCTTTATCTATTAATTGATTTGTTTGTAAGTAGCCCGCACTCAGCATTAATTTTAAACGCCAGTGCCAATAACGCTGCGCTTGTAATTGGCTATTAGATTCAAATACACACGCTACTGCTTTTAATTTATCGTTGCGGTATAAACCAATTAATGGCTGTTTTTCTTGCCAAAAACTACTGAGTTCTTCGCGAATTAATGATCGTAATTTTTTTTCGTAAACTGATTTATTTTCGTCATTGTAGCTAAGCATGTTTAGTAATACAGGATCGTCATGATAAGCCTGATAAATTAGGCTCGCTGCAGTACTAATATCTTCTGCAGCTAAATACTGTACGCTGAACGTATCAGCTGGTGTGGTTACACTCATTGTATTTCCTTTATTATTTAGCTATAGGCTGTTTAACTTTAAACCTAACTATATACCTAAAATTATTAACCGTAAATTCAGCGAGAGTTTAACTAGCAGGAGGTACAGTTAGGTACTAGTATGAATTTTCATTCATTTAAAGGAGCAATATCATGGATACGACAAAACACGACATTAACACACTTTTTGCACAGCTTGGATTACCAAATAGTGATGAGCAAATAGATGCATTTATTGCCTCACATGAATTAGAAGACACAACACTACTCCAAGAAGCTTCTTTTTGGGATGAGGCACAACAGCACTTTTTAGCTGAATCCCTTGCACAAGACGGAGATTGGAGTGAAGTAATTGACGAGTTAGATGTACGCATTCGTCAAAGTAAGTAATTTTATTTAATGTACCCTCCCTTATTTATTGCTAACATAGCATCTGCGCAGCATTTATATGCTGCGTATTTATTTTATTAAAGAGTTATATATCTAATGAATTCAGTTGTATTTGATGCAATCAAAGCCCTTCTCGATGAAGGTAAAACCCCTACTGTAGCACTAACTAAAAGCCGTTTGGCGCAACCGGTTCCAATGCCGATGATTATTGCAGCAGTAAGCCAATATAAAAACAATCCTGATTCAATTAATAACTTCATGAGAAACCCACAGCAGTCAGATAATACTGAGCTTAAAACAAGTCAATTAGATAGAATTGAGCAAAAACTCGATAAACTTCTTGCGCTGCTAGAACAAAAATAATTTGAGACTATAAATGTTCGTTGTTGATTTAACTTTTGATTGCTACCAAGACACCACCCTAGAACAAGCCGAACAAGCAATAAATCGCTTAGTAAATGCACTGCGTTTTAATGGTCAAATAATGGGAGAAGAATTTCCAACCGTTTTAAAAGATGGATTTTTTATTACACGCGTTATGTGCCCGACCGAAGATGCAATGCACCCGCTAAATAACAGCCCGTTTGTTAAGCACAGTATCGAAAAGTTACATAGTGCTGGGCTACTTGCGCCAAAAGTAAAAGTGATCGGACAAGATATTCACTCCAACGGCGCTGATTGCTGCAAAGAACCATCAAGTTATATTTTATATACAACCTATGTGCATACGTGCAGCCCGCTTTATTGTGGTGATGACTTTTTGCCTGTGCCGCTATTTCGTATTCCGGCAATTGCTAATGGTGACTATAAAACGCTTATAAAATGGCAAGAAGATTGGCAAGCCTGCGATCAAATTCAAATTAACGGCGCAACCCGTTGTGAATTTCCGGCGCTTGAAGAAATATCGAGTATTAAAAGCGACTTATATAGACGCGGAAAAGACATAACAAAGCGAATTAGTTTTTTAACTAAAAAGCCAACCTATTATTATTTATACCGTGTAGGCGGCGTAGATAAAGCGTCTGAACTTGAACGAAAATGCCCTAGTTGTAATGGCGATTGGAAATTACCTGAATCGTGGTTTGGGTTATTCGACTTTAGGTGTGAGCCCTGTGGCTTAGTGTCTAATATATCGTGGGATTTTCAGTAGTTACACTAAATTAATGAGCAACAATAGCTTGGTGCTAACTGCACCAAGCTGATTGTTGAATAGACTCTAAACCTCTAATGCCTTTAAAAAAGCATTAATGTTGGGAGCAAGTACATGGTGTGTGTTTTTGCCAACATGCTCTAAACATACTTCACCAGTGTGCACCAAAACACTCACTAGTAAATCATCTTGATCTGTTAAACCAATAAATACTGTTTCTGGCTGCTTAAGCTTGCGTTTCATTAAAACGTGGCCCGTTATATTTTGCTGTAGCAAATTAAAGTCTTCTTCGTTCCATGCTTGTAGTAATTCAACCTGATGCCCATCAATACTTGCTAAAATACTTCCACCGTACATATGTCCGTATAGCTCGCTAAGCGCTTTTGGAAACTCAAGTTCTAGTGCACTGGCTAAATCATTAAGCGAACCTGCAGGTTGCTGACGCGCCCCCTGCCATTGAATGTTTCCTTGCTCGTCAACCTCACCAACTTCACATGGGCTTGGCCATTGCTCGTCGTGCGCAATAAGTGGGTACTTTGTAGTGTTTTTAAGGGTATTTTCGCTAAATGTTTGATGAAGTTGTTCTATAAGCAATGCAACAGACATACTGTGAAACTCATTTAAATTAGATATAATGTCCCTATTGTAACTATTTAAGAGCAAACATGACAGATTACAGCAATTCTCCAGACCTTAAAGGTAGCGTATTAGGCCAATCTACTGAGTATGTAGATGTGTACACGCCAAGCTTGCTTTTCCCTATTGCGCGCAAATTAAATCGTGATGCTTTAAATATTGACGAAGCAGAGCTGCCATTTAAAGGCCAAGACATTTGGACAGGTTACGAGCTTTCATGGTTAAACATTAAAGGTAAACCCCAAGTTGCCGTGGCCTTATTTACCTTTGAGTGCCAAAGCAGCCATATTATTGAGTCAAAGTCGTTTAAACTTTATTTAAATAGCTTTAACCAAACCCTATTTGAAAGCATTGATATAGTAAAACAGCACTTAATTGATGATTTATCAAACGCGGTTAACAGCCCTGTCAAAGTGACTTTATACAATCCTGACGATTACAATTGCTTACCGTGTACGGCGCTGCCAGGTGAATGTATTGATGACTTAGATATTGAAATTAATAATTACGATATTGATGCAAATTCACTTAAAGCAAAAAGTGATGAAGTAGTTACTGAAACGCTCTATAGCCACTTACTTAAGTCGAACTGTTTAATTACCTCCCAGCCTGACTGGGCAAGTGTGATCATAAGATACACAGGCGAGCAAATATGCCGTGAGTCGTTATTGCGTTATTTAATTTCATTCAGAACACATAACGAATTTCATGAGCAGTGTGTTGAGCGTATTTATAGCGATTTAACAACACAACTTAATATTAAAGAGTTAGAAGTTTACGCGCGTTATACTCGTCGCGGCGGGCTTGATATAAACCCGTATCGCTCTACACATTATAACGATACGCCATTTGCAGTTAAAATTAATCGTCAGTAGGTTATTTTAAACTGGAATATGAGTATAAAAAAAGGAGCCAAGGCTCCTTTTTTCATTCTTTAATTAATACCAATTCCATTAAGTATGTGATCTAAATTTTACGCAGAAAAAATAATTCAGTTCTAGGCGTAAATTGATGTAAATGGTTGTTCCCTTTGCGAAATTTACAACAAAGAAATGGGTTGTTTTAGCAAGTAAAATAGATCAGCTATTTATTGGAATTGGTATAACTTCGCGCTTAGTGGGTATAGGCATACCACACACATCAACGTAATTATGTGCTTTAACAAACCATGGTTCAATACGGTTTTTACGAGCACTGATCAAGTTTTTAAACACCGATGAGTTTGTTTTCATCACTTTAAATATACTTTTATCACTTTGTACATCACCAAGTACTTGTATATTGGTAATTGGGTTAAATGCTTTTCCTTCAGTTGGTGTACGCGCTAAACGGTTAAAATGCTCTATACCTTCGAGCACTCGACCAAACACCGTAATATTTTTATCAAGGTAGCGCGGGCCTTGCCCTATTGTTACAAAAAACTCCGTACTCGCACTATTTATATCGTTGTCGCGCGCCATGGCAAACACGCCACTACAATGCACTTGCCATGTTTGCGTATGTGCTGAGTTTTGAGCTACTGCAAAACCGTTTAAAAAGCCAGTAACTGGTGCATATCCGTCGCCATTTAGCTCAGTAATTAAAAGTGGTTTGTTTGTTGTTAAATAAAACTCAGCAGGGACTGTTTTATCTGCCGTTTTAATTAACTTTTTACCCGAGCTGTCCCCGCCTTGCGCTACAAAACCTTCAACAAACCGATAAACGCTGGTATTTTTATAAAACCCTTCTCGCGCTAACTTTTTAATATTTTGAACGTGCTTTGGGGCAAGTTGTTCATTGAGCTCAATGTACGCATCGCCCGTTGGCAGCGTTACCTTTAAAATATTTTGAGCATCCACTACTCGCCAGTCATTATCTGTTGCACTAGCAATTACCTCACTCGCGCTCAATAAAGGTAGCTCTTGTTTAGCAACATCATCACCTAGTTGTTGAGCACAACCGCTCAATAAAACACTAAGCAGAGCTGGCAATATAATTTTTTTCATCGCTTATATCCTTATAATTATTATAGCTTTGGTTATTCCCAATCAAACTTATATAGCACATCAACATTTTGATATAGGCCGCTCGTTATTTCTATGTATAACTGTGAAAGTAACTGATAACGCACAGCCACTTCACTGAGCGAATCAAATACACCCACGCTATATTTAACTTGTAAGCTGGGTGCTACGTAACCAGATATTTCTACTTTGGTGCTATCACCACTACCTGATGAGCTTAAACTTACATCTGACAGCCCAAAGGTTTCACCTACCTTAGAAACAACCCCTTCGCTGCGGCTAACCCCTTGAGAGAGTAATAACTGTGTAAGCATAGCATCGCTTGACGAACTTTCTCCATCACCTAAAGGTTGGCCATTAAGTAAATATGCAAGTGCTTGTGCTTGATCCATCGCAGGCTCAGAAAATATTTTGAGCGTTGGTTGTTCAACATTACCCGTAAGCGTAACCCCTGCAATGACACCATTTGCAGTCGTATCGGGGTTACGTATTGCTTTAATATTTAAAAATGGTTGTTCAATTGAACCGCTAAAACCGACTTGCCCGGTGCTGATTATTAAATCTTGCCCAAAGGCTAAGTAAGTACCTTCAATTAAGTTAAGCTCACCTGTGGCTATAATTGGTGCTCCTTGACTCATTTTTATCGCTAAATCACCCGCAACTTTTGATTCCAAGCCAAACGATTCTACTTTTACATCGTTTTTGACAATCACTTTTAAATCTATGTCGTAATCAAATGGAACTGTTTCTGTGGCCTCGGTTTTTTGATCAACAATAATTTCATCATCGCTAACTTGCACTGCGCCCTCAGGAAGCTCTTCAATCATTATACGACCGTAAGGCACAACTACCTCACCAGCAAGCTTGAGTGCATTATTTGCCAAGCCTATTTTTAAATCCGGCGATACTTTAAAAGTAACCCCTTGCTGCGCACGTACATAAAACTGCTCGCCAACTACCGCCACATTTACAGCTGGTTGCGCACCTTGCCAATCAACGTCACCGGTGAGATTTATTTTACCGCCCTGGTTGTCGTTTAAGTTGCCTTTTATTGTGGCTGTTGTTTTATCAAACAATACGTTTATATTTGATTTTTGCAGCGCTATAGGTAATTGCTCGCCCTCTAAACTAATATCGCTCACATTAAGTTCGCCATTTAATAATGGATCTTTTAACGTACCTGCTAATGCGACTTTTCCACTAATATCACCTTTTAACTGCTCAAGGGTTTCAAGAAATGGTTGTAAGTCTGAAAGGAGTATTTTATCAATATTAATAGTGCCGTTAAGCGCTTGCGTATTTTGTATGTCGTCAATATCAATTTGTGTGTTTATTTTACCAAGCACACTTGATTCTAAATTAGCTTCAAGCTTGCCAACTTGAGAGTCCGAAAATGCACTAACAGTTAGAGTTTCGATTGGTAATTTAAAACGATCTTCTTCCGAGGTAAGCACCGCTTCTAAGTCGCTAGAATCGATATTTGCGCGTAATGTTTTAAGCGCACCGCTTTGCCAATTAAGTGCTACATCGCCCGCTATATTACCGCGAGTACGAATGCTATTAGGTAAAAAGTGCTTAAGCTCCTCAAGTGCTAAGTTGCTTAGTTTAGCATTTAGCTGACCGAGGTTTTTTGATTGGGCTAAGGTGTCTATGCACAATTTACTTTGCTCAGATGCCCAACAATGTGCACTTACATCAAAGTCGCCACTTTGCGTATTAACCATAATGGCAATATTTTTAGTATTACTAAAACTAAGCTTTTTATCGCTGAGCGTTACATTACTAAGCTCGCCATTCCAAGTGGTATTATTAATTTTGCCATTAACTTCAAACTCTACACTGCCTTGCTCAGCATCTACAGATGCCGTAAGTTGGTGATCTGTTTTGTCGCCGCTAATATCAATTTTAACGCTATTAATTTGCTGTTCGGCTACAAGCGCCGAACCAACACTTACCGAAACATCGGTTTGCCAATCGGCTGCGGTATCTAACTGCCCTTTTACTGATAATTTATTAATGTTTATTTCATCAAAAATAAAGCGATCGAGTATTAGCGCTAAATCAACAGAGGGCGTTAACCTTTCCCCCCTTACTTTTAAATTTGCGTTGCCATCGGCAGTAAATGGAATATTAGCTTTTTCATCACTTTTAAGCGTTACTTTGCCATCAACCTGCCAAGTATCATCAACTTGCCCGCTTAGTGCTAATTTATTGGTGCCACTACTTAAATAAAAACTATCAATATTAGCTTTTAACGTGTTGTCGAGCTTAAAGTTTGAAGCAAATTCTAGTGGCACGTCGTTAAGTAATCCGTTTAACTTTGTATTATTCATTTGTAGCTGCCACTTGTCGTCAGCTGCATTAAACGAGCCTTTAAACTGTCCTGAAATATCACTGGTAGCGGCATCAGTTAAGTACTGCGCTTTTAAGTTAGCAAGCGTGCCATTAAAGTTAGCCTGTATGCCTTTTTGCCAATCAACATTGGCTTTTATAGTTGCACTGCTTTCGTTCGCTTTAATGCTTAGCGCTTGTAAAGTTGCTTTGGTGAGACTGCCTTTTAATTGGGTATTTAAGTCAACAGCTGGGTACGCGCCTAATTGGCTATTCCCCTGCAGGCTAAGCTGGTAATCGTCGGCATTACCTTGTGCATTGAGGCTTACATTTCGCACTTTAAGCTCATTACTTTGTGCATCAATAAGCCACTGTTTAATTTTGCCATTTAACTCAAACGGATAGTTTTTTTGCTTTAAATTTGCCGTTGCCGTTAAACTAAGTGGATATTGCCCCTGCGTTTCTAAATTTAAGTTTAGATTTGATAAGTCACCATTCAACTGCAAATTGGCTTGGTGCTCATCACTTTGTAAAACAACATTCCCTTTTATGGGCAAATTTCCTGCAAGCTCAGCGTTAAGATGCGTATTAAGCTGCCACTGTTCATACTTTGCTGAGAATGACTCTAAATTAATAACCGCATCTTCCACACTTAATTGCAGCGAGATCTTTTCAATAACATGTTGGGCTTCGTTTTGCTCAATCGTAATGTTAGCTATTTCAAAGTCTTCAACAACTAAGTCAAGTGGCGAAGTAAATTCTATATTAGGTAATGCGGGTAGGTGCGTCAAAGGCGCTTGAGTATTTTGCGCCGTTTGTGTTTTCGCATCTTGTTCTTGCTCTTTTAAAGCAACAAGTATGGTGGGAATATTCAGGCTTTTAACCGTCAGCTTTGAACCCTCTGCTTTTGCTGAGAGTTTAAAGTGATTAACGCTTACGTTTGCACTTGGGTGCTCTAGAGTAAATTTATTGATCGCAATGTTTTTTACAGCAATATTAAAAGGTAAGCTGATTTTTTCAAGCGGCTCTGCAGCGGCTTCTTCTTGTGACTCTGCAGTTTTTGGTAATGTTAAATTTATAGATTTAGCACTTAAGTTATCTATACAAATTCCATCGCACTGCCACCAAAACAAATCAATTTTCAATTGTTGTGCATTAAAATCCAATCCGTTGCTAGTAAAGCGCACATTAAAGGCATCATTATAAATAAAACGGCCATCTTTAATTACGATATGTAGTCCATCTACCGCTTTGTTTGCACTATAAGCAATAAATTGATTACCGGGTGCGGTAAATAACAAACAAAATAGTGCAACAACTAACGTGACAAAAATAGCACTTACGGCGGCTGTTATCTTTTTTAATACTGACATTAAATTTCTGGCCCTATGGTAATACTTAAACGTGTGCTTTTACTTTCTTTTGTTAATCCCCAAGCGTGGTCTATACGCACTGGGCCAACGGGTGTTAAATAGCGAAAACCAAAACCAGCGCCTACTTCAAAATCATCAGAAAAATCATTCGTTGCAGTACCACCGTCAACAAATAAAGCTGCGCGCCAGTTTTGAGCAAACTGATAGTTGTACTCTATTGTACTGGTTAGTAAGTATTTACCACCAATGAGGTCGCCATCATCATTTTCTGGCGATATTGATTGATACGCAAAACCACGAACACTTTGATCGCCACCTGCATAAAAGCGCAGTGAGTAAGGTACGTTTTCAATATCATCAACAAGCATTGCACCAACATTTGCTTTTAAAAACACTAAATGCTTATCTAAGTATGTACGTAACCACGCATGTTGCATTTGCACCCTAATCAGATTAGTACTCGAAAGCACATCATCTAAACCAAACTCAGCAGATATAAGCCACTGCTCTCCCCAGTATGGAGTCGTGCCGCCTTTTGATTTTTTGCGGGCGTAGCTAATGCCCGGCATTAACATTTCGGTGCTTTCTTCCTCTTCATCACCGATGCGGTAGGTTTCTTGGTCGCGGCGTAAAAATGCAGTACGCACCCACTTATTTTCGGTTAACCATTGGCGCTGAATTTGCCCCGTGAGTATTTCACTGTAGGTATCGTTTGTTAGTTCATCCTCTAATTTATATCCAGCAGAAAAACGCCATAAATCATCATTCGGATCATCAACTGGAATGGTATAAGCCATGGAAATATCTTGCTGCTTTTGCGCCACATTTAAATTAGTTTCGAGATAATGGCCGTCTTCTGTGATCCACGGTTTACTCCATTTAAAACGCACTTTGGGCCCTAAGTCAGTACTAAAACCGCCGCCAATTTCATAGCTATTTGCAGGCTTGTGCAACACATCTACCTTAATAGGTACTTGGCTATTTTTACGCGCAGCAATATCGGCGTAAACGCGCACGCTTGCAAAATAAGGGGTGCTTGATAAATCCAAATTATAGTCAGCAATATGTGTTGATTTATAAGGTTGACCCTGAGTAAAAGGCGCAAGCGAGCGTATGTATTTTTCAGCAGGCGTATTACTAGCTATTTTTATATCACCAAACTGGTATCTAACCCCAGTATCAATTACAAAAGTAATAACAGCACTATTTTTCTTAAGTGACACTTCTAATTTGCGCGCTGGCCACTTTGCATCAAAATAGCCAAGCTCCAATAGCATAGATTCTATTTTTTTATGAGCAGAGTCATATCTACCATGATTTAAAACATCACCTTGTTTTAAGTTGGTATTTTTAATTAATGCCTGTAATTGAGTATCATTTTGGCCATCGCCGTTTAGCGTAATATTAATTGCTTCTATGCGTGTTGCAGGACCTCGCTCAACTTTAACAATTAGCTCGCTGTTGTCTTTATCATAAATAACCTCGACGGTCGGGCTATAATAACCAAGTGCTTTAATACTATTTTGTACTTGCTTTTGGGCATAACGACGAAGTGTACGGGTTGGTTTTTCACCAATTAATTGCTTGAGATAAAGGGCTACGTTATTTTCTAAATCGCCACTTAACCCTTTAATTTCGTAATCTTCTATGACTTTTTCTGCCGCATAGCTACTTGTCGCAATTAAAGCGCTCACAACACACATGCAACGTAAAAACTTAATAAACAAGTAAATATCCTTACTTTTAATATCTTACATAAAACTGGCTGATTACGCGCATATTAGCATAGCCATAATGAGCAACACATTAACTTAATGACAATCTAATGCGTAAATTTAACTTTGAATAAGTATCAGCATAATTAAAATTAGTACGCGTTAAGACAATATTTTAGTTACAATAGTGCCTACGAATAAAAAATTAATTTTAAATGAGTTTTTAATGCAATTCCCTGATGATGATAACGGCCAACTTTTAGCCGAAATAGCCGCTGCTGGCATTGATTTAAATAAAATGCACCAAGTCGATTTTTTTATTTTATTTGAACAAGAAGCCGATGCTGAAAAATTTGCTAAAGAAATAGTTTCTGATGCATTAGTTCAAAAGGCTGAGCTTGAAAAATGTAAAGACACTGGCGTTTGGGAAGTAATCACTCAAGTACAAATGGTGCCAGAGCACACCCTTTTAGGCCAAGCTGAGCAATACATTGAAAGCATTGCTAATAGCTTTAATGGATATGGTGACGGCTGGGGATTAATGGACGGTGACGAGGCTTAGTTACCTTTTAATTGTATTAGTTCAATGCACTCTATCAGTTAAGCTTAACGGCTTAACTGATTTGCCTTCCTAAAATTGCCTTTATAGTCAAATAGCTTATCAGCTACTTTCCAACCATACTTTTTGCTTTTTCGTGCAATAACAAAATCTGGTGGTACTAATTCAAATTGTGCGCTTACTACTTGCGCTGCAGTTTTAAAATTAATAGGTGTTTGTCCAAGTCCTACTCGTAGACCAAATTGCTTATTAAATATAAATTGCCCGCCCTTATTTGCGAGGTTATATACCTCATCGCAACTTGCGCCATCTTCATCAAAATACGTTACTTTAATAAGTTCATCTTTAATTTGAGTAACCGATAACCCACTACATCGAAGCACAAGTGCGTCTTTTAAGTTTAATGCATTACGTAACTTATCATCAGGGTCGGCCATTACCGAGCCGCAATCATGGCATTTACGTGCCGCAATATCATTTTGGGCACCGCACTGCTCACATTCTTTAAACCTAAAACGATAATCGCACTGCTCTTTATGCCCATCATCATCTTCTAACAGGCCTTGGCAACGCCTGCCAAAGTGCTCTATTACTTTGCCAGTGGAGTCTGTTTTACCCCAAAATATATTCGCAAACCCACAACCTGGGCAAAGTACCTGCACAGGTTCATTATCACTATCGCCTTTTTTATCACCTACTTCTGGGTGAAATAAATTAAAACCATTGCCAGCATAATCTATTACTAAGCAATCCGTTTTCGATTCAGATAACCTTAAACCTCGCCCCACAATTTGTTGATATAAACTAACTGATTCTGTAGGTCTTAAAATAGCTATAAAGTCGACATGTGGCGCATCAAAGCCGGTTGTTAGTACCGATATATTAACTAGATACTTTAATTGCTTAGCTTTAAATTGCTTAATGATTTTATCGCGCTCAGTGTTTGGCGTATCACCTGTGATTAGTGCACTTTGATGAGCTGGCAAGTAGCTTAATATTTCCTGGGCATGCATTACCGTGGCGGCAAAAACCATAACACCTTCGCGCTCTTCACTGTATTGAATTACTTGCTGTAATATAGCTTTCGTTGCGCGCTCACTGTTTTTTAAAAGCGCATTCATGTCATCAGTCGTATATTGCCCAAATGCATTGCTATCTAATGACGAAAAATCATAATGGCTAATTGCTGCATCAACTTCGTTAGGGGGCGTTAAATAGTTATGTTTGATCATATACCTGAGCGGCAATTCAAAAATACAACTTTTAAACGGACTTTCTTGAGTACCCTTAACAAAACCATGATAATGGTGGTGGTATATCCACCCCATTCCTAACCGATAAGGTGTTGCTGTTAAACCCAATACTTTTAACTGAGGGTTATACTCTTTTAAACTGTTTATTACTTTACCGTACTGACTTTTTTTATCCCCATTTACCCTGTGGCATTCATCAATAATAAGTAATGAATAATGCTCATTTAATTTATTTAAATTACGAGAAAGTGATTGCACACTGGCAAAGGTTACTTGATGGTTTAATGATTTTTCTTTTAAGCCTGCTGAAAATATACTCGCCTCTAAACCAAAACTTTTATATTTTTGTGAATTTTGCTCTACCAGCTCTTTTACATGAGCAAGCACTAATATTTTTTGCTTAGCTATACGCGCAAGTTCAGCAATAACCAAACTCTTACCTGCGCCGGTTGGTAGTACAATAACGGCAGGATCATTACTCTTTCTAAAGTGTAAAACGGTGCGTTCTACGGCTTCTTGTTGGTAAGGTCTTAGTTTATAGCTCATGGGAAAACAAATAGGTTCGAGTGAAGAGATTTTAGCAAATAATAGCTGGGAGTTTTAAACTTTAATTATATTTTATTGAGGGGTAAACAAAAAAGAGAAGCCGAAGCTTCTCTTATATTTAGCTTTAAGCTAAAAACTTTTCAAGCTCAACACCTTCAAACGCTTTAGGACGACGGCCACGGCCAGTCCATTCAATAGTCTCACCATTAAGTTCCATACGGTACTTAGGCTTAACTTTGGTGCGCTTGTCTGATGCTCCATCTTGTAAATCTTCTAGCGTAAGTCCTTTTTCTTTTAAAAGATCCAAAACTTCCTGTTTCGCTTTTTGCTGCTGGGTATATTTTGAAATTGCATCATTGATAAGCTGTTGAGCTTTTTCAAGCTCTGTTAATGATGCTGTTTTAATAAAAGATCGGACTTCTTTCATCTATATCTCGCTAAATTGTGTGATTGGAATTATTTAATTATTCCTACTTAGTATAATGCCAAGTAGTTATTTTTACCATTCAAAGACACCTGCTGCTTTAAGCTTTATAAAAAAATACTTTTACAATAGTATAATTATCAAATCTAGAGGCTATAAAATGACAATGCAATACTTCTAACCGAGTAGACTCAATAACTAGAGATTACCCTTTTTTACCGTGGCTAAAAACTCTAAGTTCATATTTAGCCTATTTATTAAATAGTACATGCATATAAAAATCACAATATTAAAATTATTTAACTTTATATACATGTATTAATAAAATGGTAAATAACTATAGATGTTTAGCTAAAAACTTTTCAATTTTAGTATATAGCTCTATTTTATTCTCTTCTTTTTGGAATCCATGTCCTTCGTTATCTTTCATAATCCACTCATCGTCAGATAATATAATTCCGCGCTCTTCTAAAGAATCTCTTAAATCGAGTGCATGTTTTTTTACAACACGAGGATCCTTGGCTCCTTGCACAATCATTAATGGCGCTACTATTTTATCTACATGATGAAGTGGAGACATTTTTTTCATTAAAGCTTTATCATCAGGGTTACCAATTTGCTTTTCTAGAAGCTCTCTTTGTGGTTCCCAATGCTTAGGAAGCGAGTCAAAAAGTAACTCAACGTCAGTTATACCTACATAATTAATACCACATTTATAAAGCTCTGGAGTAAAAGTAAGACCGGCCATAGTTGCATAACCGCCGTAACTAGAACCATAAATACATACTCTTTTTGGATCTATAACCCCCTCACCTACCAAGTACTCAATAGCGTCGGTTAAGTCATTTTGCATCTCGGCGCCCCATTTACCGCCATAGCCTGCTTGTTGAAATTTTCTCCCATAACCACCTGAACCACGAAAGTTGACTTGAACTGTTGCATAGCCCCGACTCGCAAAAAATTGCGTCTCAGAATTAAAACCCCATGCGTCTCTAATACCATAAGGGCCGCCATGTGGATTAACAATCAAAGGTAAATTTTTACCGTTGCTATCTTTTGGTATTGTTAAATAGCCACGAATAGTTAAACCATCACGGCTATTAAACTTAATTGGTTTCATAGGTGATAACTGACTTTTATCAATCCAGCCCATAGGTGAAACTAATGATTTGAGCGTATTTTTTGATTTATTGAACAAATAATAATGACCAGGATCTGTATCACTACCAACATATACAACGTTCAGTGCTTCATTTTTTGAGCTGCTAACTACATTAACAACTTTATCTTTAAAAGCGCTCTTCAATGAGGCCATCATCTCGGCGGTTTCTTTATCAAAATAAGCTACTTCAGGGTATTCATCTAAATACCTGACTCCGATTAGCTTTTTACGTTTAGTCGATAACATTAAATTAGAGACATCAACTTCTGGCATGCCAAAGATTAATTCACCTAACTCGTTTTTATCAGGATGAAAATAATAAATAGCTGACGTATCTCTATTAATATTTGAAGCTACAAATAGTGTTTTATTATCAAAATCGAAAGCCAGAGGTGTAATATTTTCTTCTTCAACGTTATAGTCACGTAATATACGAAACTCTTTTTCACCTTTATTCTTATAATAAAACTTACCTTTTAAGCCATTGATAGCAACAGCACCTCTCACTTCACCATCATGATCTAAAAGCCAACCCTGAAAATCACCTGGATTCTTAGCCAGAATCTTCATTTTAAAATTTCTTTCTCGCTTTCTATCCCATTTACTATTAAGAGGTAATTTATAAAGATCCGGAGCTTTAATATTTCTTCCATTATATTGAATAACAATATGCTCTGGATCATTAGGTAGCATATGGACAATGCTTGCAGAACGGATACCTGAGGCTCCTACTTTAGAGCCAACTAACTCAATAACTCTCGCTTTTTTAGCGTTAACATTGATTTTATAAAGGCTAAAAGCTTCATTTCCATCACTATCAAGCTTAAAAACAATTTCATCATCATTAGCCCATGAAAAATCATTAATATCTTGATCATCAAACTTTGTTACCGCCTTTGCATTTTTTAACCCGTCAGTTTCAAGTATAACAATATTTTTTCTCTCATTTATTGGAGATAGTACTGCTAAATACTTACCATTTGGGGAAAGCTGAAGATTAGAGAATTTAGGATTTTTAAAAAAATCTTCAATTTTTGGTTGTGCCTTCTGAGCATTGATTTCAAAAGAAATAATACACAAGTAAGAAATTACTATTAACTTAAATATTGCTGACATAATACTTCCAAATAAATTAAGTGCTTACTAACAACAGCTTGCTGAGAGAGACTTCACTTATTAGTAAATAAAAAAGCCCTACTAAATAGCAGGGCTTTATTCTTTGTAACTAAATTAGATAATGCTTAGAACGACTGCTCTAAACGTAAGTACAATGAACGACCTGTTTGATCATATAGAGACCAGTTAGAGTCTCGGTAATCACGGAAGCCATCGTAGAAGCTAGGTGCAGCTTTATCAAATAAGTTATTTACACCTAAAGCAATTTTGGTATTTGTAGGTGCAACATAGCTTACTTGAACGTTATGTTTGAAATAGCTAGGAATATCAGCATAGTAATCAACGCCGTACTCTTCATTACCCGAATCTTGAGTACCAACATAGAACATAGTCCACGTAGCTGAGAAGTCTTCATAAGCGTAGTTAATCGCTAAATCTGATTTCCATTCTGGATAATCTTGTAAGCCAGCGTAATCAAATGCATCAGATTCTGAATCAGCTACTTCTTCAAATGATAAAACTCGAGATACATTTAATGTGCTCGTAAAGTTACCAAAGTCAGTATCAAAACGGTATCTAGCTGTAAAGTCTATACCGTCAGTAGATAGCGAGCTCTTGTTCACGTAACCAGTGTACATGTAATCAATTTTACCTGTATCAGCACTACGCTCAATTGCATTTGGAGTAGAGTTTAAACCACCTTGTTCAATTTCAAGGCGAAGAAGTTCAGAATTATCTACACTATCAATTTTATCATCGTAATTGATTGAGTAATATGTTAATTCAAGCGAAAGGTTTTCAACTACATCCCAAACGAAACCTACCGTTGTAGAATCACCTGTTTCAGCTTGAAGTTCAGTATTACCACCAAACCACGTTGCAACTTGCTCACCTGCATCAGCACAATAACCATCAGTTTCTTGTCCTGGGTTAGCAGAACACCAAGCTGTATCACGAACAGTTGGGAAGCTTAATGCGTAAGATTGGAACATCTCACCCATGTTTGGAGCACGGAATGACTCCCCCCAAGAACCACGAAGTAATAAAGTATCTGTTGGACGCCAAGTTAAACCAACTTTTGGTACAAATTTGTCAAACGTAGTACTTTTTTTACCAAGATTTGTTGTACCACTTTGCTCATACTTTTCGTATCGACCAGCAACTGTCAAATCAACATCATGTGGGAAAGAAGCTTGTACTTCAAAGTAAGCAGCTGTACGGTCACGATCTGCATAAACATCATCACCACCTGAACCACCAGAAATAAATCCATTCGCTGATTCTGGATCACTGATTTGGGTAAAATCAATTTGCTCAAATTCACCACCAACAACACCGGCAACTACAAATTCACCATCATCTAGTAATGTCGTTGAAATTAGACCATCGATTTGTTTACTTTCGTAACGACCTTCATAAGTACCTGTATGATTTGCTTCTTGATAAAGCTCACCCATACTTGTGCTCCAGTCATCGTAACTCATGCCTGATACGTTAAATACATCGTACTCACCAGTATCAATTGCCGCTTGGAAGGCAACGTCATTAACTAGGTTTTTACCAAATGAGTTAGTTTTTGAAACACTGTTTTGGAAGTTTACTTCCCAATCAAGACCATTACCAAGATCGGTAAAGCCTTCAAGGCCAACTAAAATATCTGTTGTTGTAACTTCAGTTGTTGTATCACGGTTACCAATTGGCACAGCTCGAGTAAAAATGCGTACATCTTCATCTGATGGGCTATATTGGTTATCTGCACTCATGTAAATAGGCGTAGTAGATACTGGTGTACCAGCATAACGTGCATCTGTTTCATTGAAGCTAGCCATCGCACGACCAATGAAACGAATATTGTCTGTTAGTTCATAAGTGAAGTTAGACAAAAATGAGTTTTTGTTTGTATCAGGGTAAAACTTAGTTACTTCACCGTAGTTATATGTACAACGGCCATTACCATCAGCATCAATAGTATTTACAGTATTAGGTTCTGCATCACATAGATCTGAATTTGCATGGTAGCCTGTGCTATCTAAATAGTTAGATACTGGGCTGTACGAGCTGTATGCACCGTAAGTTTCATCATCTAGTGCCCATATATCTCTATCGTAAATAGCATCGCTTTCAGAGTGTTCGAAAGTGAAAACAATATTACCTTTTTCAGCAGTAAAACCTGACGATACAGAGAAAGTACTGCTATCACCGCCGTCAACACTTGGTTGATTAAATTCATATTTAAGATTTAAACCGTCGAAATCTTTTTTAGTGATGATGTTAATTACACCAGCAACCGCTGCAGAACCATATACTGCAGAAGCACCATCACGTAAGATTTCGATACGCTCAACGATAGCCATTGGAATTAGAGAAGTATCTGCAGATGCACCAGAAGAAGTACTTGTTCCAGGCATACGACGGCCATCTAATAATACTAGAGTCGCATCAGAACCTAAACCACGTAAGTTAATACTTGAAGTTGCAGAAGAACCTGCGCCGTAGCCAGAAACACCAGTCCAAGAACCGAATGAGTTTGAAGATAAGTTGTTAAGTACATCTCCTACAGATGGCTCACCTGACAAGTTAATATCTGCTGCAGTAATAACTGTTACTGGAGAGCTATTTTCAAGATCAACCTGTTTAATACGAGAACCAGTTACTTGAATACGTTCTACTTTATCTGCGCTTTCTTCAGCTGCGAATGAACTAGCCGAAAATGCAGCTGTAGATGCCGCGCCAAAAGCTATCGCTAAGCGAACCGCTTTTGAGATTTTATTATTTAACATTGGATTACCCCTAGAATATTTTTTAATTATTTTGTTTTCAAAACGGTCTGCAATTCATCACAGTACCTATTTCGATTTGAATAGTAGGCCCAACTCAAGCAAAAGGTCAACACTTTGACAACGAAAAAACACATTAATTTACAACAACTTAAAGAAACAAAAAACTAACACGTTGCAATATTATCACTATTAACCAAGGAGCAATATTCAACTTTTTGGAGCTATGCTAAGAAAATGAAATTAAATGTAAACAAACCTTGAAAGTGAATTAACATTTGTAGATTATGGTGTTTCTAACAAACAAAGGAATTGCTATGAAAACTCACCTCGTATGTATTTTAATACTCACTATCTCATTCTCGGCTTTCGCTGACTTAAAAGAACTTCCGGAAGAATTTTCAGATTTTAGTTTAAATAGAGATATTACTGTCTCATATGATGACTTAGATACTCTTCTAAGTTTTACTGTAATTGATACTGGAGCATCAGATCGTTCCAAACTAAATTCTCAAGCCTCCATCGGTACAAGAATGAAGTCGCATAAAAATAACGACACAGCATTAGAAGCAAATCGTTTCTTCTTTGAAGAAGTAACAAAATCAGAGATTAAAGACGGTTTTTATAAGATCAGAGTTAGCCTAGAAAGTCTGCCAAATGAAATCTCACTTAACGAACTCAGCCTTGATGAGCAACTTGCTTATTGGTTAAACCTTTACAATACAGCCATGTTAGAAAAACTAATCACACACTATCCTATTCGCGATACAGAAGATTTACTCTTTGGCAGCAATTCAATTTTAGAGGATGAGTTTTTAAATGTTGCTGGCCATAAACTTTCTTTAAACGACATACAACAAAATATTGTTTTTAAAAAGTTTGGTATAAAAAAACCAATAGTTATGTATGGGTTTTATCAAGGAAATATAGGAAGTCCTAACATTCGTGCCGAAGCATATAAAGGAAACAAGGTTTATCATCAATTAGTTGAAAACGCTGAAGAATTCGTCAATTCAAATAGAGGAACTAGTATCAAGCGAAAAAATCGCCTTTATGCCTCTAAGTACTATGAGCAAGTTAAACCATTATTCGAAAACTTCGAGAAAGATTTACGAGAGCACCTAAAAGACTATGCAAACCCGCCAATGAGCTCTGATATAAAATATGCTAAGAGCTTTAAAATAGGTATTGAAGATTGGAGAATCACTGATATTTATGGCACAGAGCGAAAGTTTGGTGGCGCAGCGTCAACAAATCCTGCCGCCATGCTCAATGCTGTTGCAAATAACTCATCAAAACCAATAGGAGCTGATGGCGCAGGTTCAGGACTAGGTGCTGTTAACATAAGCTTTTTATCTAATTCTATTTCGGAGAAAACGATGGACTTTGGCCGCTTTTCTCCAGAAATGCTCGAAAAAATTAGAGCTCTCAAGCTAAAAGAAACTGATAATAGTGGCTCTGTAAAAATAAAAGACCTTTAATAAATTTTATTATTTAACTTTAAAAAACACCCTGTTAACATGGTACGAAAAATAGGGTGTTTTATGTCTAACTTTCTTAACTCTGCGCTCGCTGCTTATAATTCACGCCAATATAACCAAGCTATTCTTTTTTTAAACAAATGTGATATTAAAACTGTTGATTGGTATATTTTACTTGCCGCTACATATAGCGCACTTAACCAAAATGAAAATGCCGAACAAACATATTCTTACGCAGTAAATAAGTTTCCTTCATCCCTCCCTCTAATTGAAAACTATACAAACTTGCTGTGCAGAACTGCTAAACATTCGTTATGTTTAAACTTTTTAAAAAACACAAGGTATTTGGCATTAAGCAAAAAGGTATCTCTGAATTTTATAGAAAGCTTGATCAAAACCAACCAGTTGTTACAAGCAAAAAAGGAACTTTCTAAAACCGTATCTGATGAAACCTTAAAAGAGAGATATCACTGGTTAAAGCTTGAATTACTAGAACGTTTGGGTGACTTAGAATTAGTTGAAAGCTATTACCTCTCTTTACCTGCCGATTTAAAAAATCAATTTTTATTTAAATATAAACGTGCTTGTAATTTTCGCAATATGGGTAAATTCGACAATGCTTTAGATATATTTTTAATGCTAAGCGATAAGCAGAACAAGTATAGCCCCGAGGTTAACTTTTTGATTGGCTGTACTTACTATGATTTACTAAAGTTTGAGCTCTGTGAGCAGTATTTAAAACGATGTCTTGAACAGGCTCCTAACTATATACCTGCGCATGAGTGTTTAAATAAATTATACTGGGATCGTGCAAACAAATCAGCCCTTATGAGCTCCTACAATAGTACATTCTTAAATCATGCTAAAAACCCACAACTAGTTCAATCACAACTAGCTCAGCTTTTACATTTTAAAGATTTTAATCAAGCCCTTGATGTATCTTCACAAGCAATTAGGCTCTTCCCTGATAACTTAGACATAAAACATGCTCATGGCATCATTTTAGGTAAGCATGGGCAAAGTGATAAAGCATTCATTATATTAGATGAGCTTGTATCACAGGCTCCCCAATCAGCAAGATATAGTGTAGATTTGGCAAACTACTGTATTGAAAATTTTGAATATAAAAAAGCAATATTGCACTTAAACACTGCAGTTAAACACAACCCTTTTAATCAAGAAATCTGGGCTTATTTATCCACAGCTTGGCGCTTAGCTAAAGACGATAAATATCATTGGTTAACTAATTACGATATGTTTGTTAAAACAATGGCTCTACCTACGCCTAAAGGCTACAAGTCGTTTGACTCTTTTGGGAAAGATCTCAAGGAACTATTACTTACTTTACACACTAAAGAACAAGACCCGCTTGATCAAAGTGTTCGAAGAGGAAGTCAAACTGAAGGACACTTACTCTATCGCTCAAATACGTTACTCTCATTATTTAAGCAGTCAATGGAGTCATGTATATCTACTTACTTAAATGATTTACCAGCAGATAGTATGCACCCATTAACGGCAAGAAATAGCCTAAACTTTACTGCCAAAGGCAGCTGGTCAGTAAAACTAGAAAATGGAGGATATCATGCCAATCATATTCATCCTCACGGTTGGTTGTCAGCACCCAGCTATATTTCTATACCTGATGAAATGAGTAAAAATGATCCACTTAAAAATGGCTGGTTAAAGTTAGGAGAAACATGTCTTGATCTAGGAAAAAGAGAATTAATAGATCGCGAGATATGCCCTGAAAGTGGACAAATTATCATTTTTCCTAGCTATATTTGGCATGGCACAAATGAGCTTAAAAGCGATAGACCTCGCTTAACAATACCTAGCGATATTATGCCAATTGGTTAATCTAGTTGATTGAAATTCAAACTAGTGCTATAAAAATAAACAAAAACAAAGGATTGATCATGATAAAATGCTTGCTACTTATAATCGCTATTATTTTTATTCCAGTGAAAGCTGAAGAATTCTCTTTACCCGAAGAGTTTTCAGATTTTGGCTTAAATAGGGATATAAGCATATCTTATGAAGACCTAGACCAACTTCTAGAGTTAACCGTTATTGACATGGGTTTATCTGATAGGACTATTCTAAAACCAATAGTAGGTAATGGCACAAGGTTACGGTCTAATAGAGACAGAGATACGGCTTTAGAGGCTAACCGCTTTTATTTCGAAGAAGTTGTAAAATCGGATATTAAGCTAGGTTTTAAAGTAATTCGCCAAAGCCTAGAAAAAGTACCTGAAGAAGTCCCTTTAAACGCATTAACCTTAGATGAGCAATTAGCTTATTGGCTAAACTTATATAATACAGCCATTATTGAAAAGTTAATTGAACATTACCCAGTTCGAAATGCAAAAAAATTACTCGAAGGGGAAAACTCAATACTAAACGATAAATTTATAAATGTTTCAGGTCATACCTTGTCACTTAATAATATTCAACATGATATCGTTTTTAAGAAATTTGGGAATAAGAAAATAGTAATGTATGGCTTCTATCAAGGGATAATCGGAAGTCCGAATTTACGTAACGAAGCTTACACAGCTGATAAGGTATATAAACAACTTTCAGGTAATGCTGAAGAGTTTGTAAACTCCAACCGAGGCGTTCAAGTTAAAAGAAATCGTCTAAACGTTTCTATTTTTTATGATCAAGCAAAAATTTTATTTCCTGACTTTGAGAACGATCTACTAAAGCATATTTTAAACTATTCTGATTCTTCTATTAACTCACAAGTAGAAGATTCGGAAGAATTAATTCTAGCTATTGAGGACTGGAATGTAACCGACATATACGGCACTGAGCGCTCATTTGGTGAGGGTAATGCCACCAACAAAGCGGCCTTACTCAATGCCGTAGCAGCCAATAGTAACGTGCCTGGTGCAGGCGCTATGAACCTTAGCTTCCTAAGCGATATGTTATCCTCTAAAGTTAGCTCTCAATCTCGCTTTTCACCTGCAGTATTAGACAAAATTAATAAGCTTCGTCTCAAGAAAAAAATCAATAGTAGTAGTGTTAAAATAAAAGACTTACCCACTAAATAATTAAATTGTATTCAGCGCTCTATTGAGTGCTGAATACTCTCAGTGATTAATCTAATACATTATTAAACTCTTCAAAATCAGAAATAGATAAGCTTTCTTTAATATACCTACTGAAATTTTTATATCTTCCCGATGAAGATGTATAAAGAGGCTTTCTCACCTGCCAAACACTAGCAGTACTTACAATATTTTTTTGTTGATGAAATAAACCGCTTTCACCTTGATATTTTACGCCTAAAAATTCGAACAGAGGCAATAATACCCCCTCGGGCTTTGAAACAAGTTCATCATAATTGACTGTAAAAATATCATTAGGATACTTTTTTAGCCAATGTGCTTTAACACGCTGCTGCGCTTTATGATAGTGCACTGTATCATTCAGTGCGGTCGCATAATTCAAACTTGGGCCTAAATGTTGAAAGTAAGCTGATAAACTGTTATCTCTAATATCGCGCTGTGTCCAAATAACTTTTGCTTCAGGGTACATCATTTTAATTATATCAATGTATAAGTAGTTCTCAGGCCGTTTATCAGTAACAATACTACTTTTTCCCGCTCTTAACTTTAATTCTTTCTCATAACCTTGCTGAAATAATGTTGAGTTAACCGTGCTTGACAGCACTTTAGGCTTATCAATTAGATTGAATAGTTGCTTATGCAAGTAATCAATCTCTCCTCCATTGCTAATCACCTCAGAAGTGCAAATTATTTGTTCTATTAAGGTTGAACCAGACCTAAACATGCCACAAATAATAATTGGAACAATATCGCCAGTCTTACTTTTTACGTTACTAAGCTCTCTTGCTAGTGTGTTACTTACTTGATGTTCAATATCAACTCTGTTGTATTGCGGGATATATTTTCGATTAAAACTATTGGCTTTAGTATAATAAGACCATGATTTTTCATAATCTTTGCTATCGTCAAAAGCTTTTCCAAGCGCATAATACATATCAGCTTTTAACACATCACCTTCTGTAGCTTCTAAAATAGATAGGCTTTTTAGTTCGTATTCTAACGCTTCTTTTTTATTAAATGTTTGTATATCAGCAATTCTCGCATGCGCCAGACCATATAAAGGATTTATCTTTAATACCTGATTAAAGCTCTTTAAACAGTTTTGCTTATCACCAAGCTGCTCATATATATTAGCAAGATTAAAATAGGCATTAATTTTATTTGGTTCAACTGTAATTGCCTGCTGTAAATAATTAGTCGCAGTCCCATAATCAATTAAAAGCTCAGAGTAGACGGATGCTAACTCCACATAAGCGGTATATATGTCGTGGTAACCAAGCTCGATAGCTGCTAAGAAAGATGTACTTGCAAGAATACCATTGCCATCTTTTTTTGCCATTTCACCCAATTGAAAATACGACATTGCGCTATCCGGTACTATTTCAGTGTATTTTTTAAGTAAGTCTATTGCTAAAGAGAATTCATTACTGGCGGCATATAACTGACAAAGAGTATTTACATAATCGAATTTTTTGGGGGCTAATGAAATGAGTCTTCTACAAACTTCCTTACTTTTTAGTAAATCTCCTTCATTCATAGCTACTTTAAACAATACAGCTAAAGCTTGCTCATTAACTTCAGGGTTGTCGCATAAACCTTCTAGGGTTGCTTTTCCTGCCACAATCTTTCCACTATTCAATTGCTGTATTGCAAACAGTAAACTTTCTTTTACCGATTTCATTTTTTCCCCATAAAAAAAGCGAGCCTAAGCTCGCTTAATATACATTAATTAATTCAAATTAGAATTTTAATGAAAGGCTCGCATGGAAGTAACGACCTAACGAATCGTAGTAACCAGCAATAGCATTTGCGTTTGTTGATAATGAACCACCAACTAGAGGTGCCTCTTTATCCATAACGTTGTTAACACCTACTAATAAAGACGTGTAATCATTAATAGTAAATGTACCTTTAAGGTCAATATAGCTTTGTGAGCTAATACCGTCGTCTTGTACTAATGTATCAGCACCAGTGTAATCGTTTACACCGCTGAAGAAACGCCATTTAGCAGTAGCTCTCCACCAGCTGCCCGTGTCGTAGCTAGCAGATACAACATGACGCCATTCTGGTTGAGGGAAACAACCGTTATCTAATGAGTCAACACAGTCATATACTTCACTTACACCAGGAATATTATCAAATTCCTTAGTTAACATGTAGGTACCAATGATACTAGTTTTTAATGTACCTTCAGCAATTTCCATATCGTAGTTTGCGCTTAAATCGATACCTTCGTAATGGATATTACCTAAGTTAGTATTTGTAGCAACAACTTGGCCAGAACCTATCCAAAGGCTACCACTACCAGGTGTACGGTCTACGTTATCACAAAATACAGCCGCGCCGCTTTTACCACATTGTGTAACTAGAATTTCTGGGTCAATATTACCAATCGCGTCTTCAAGTTCAATATCCCAGTAATCGATTGAGAAGTTGAAGTTTTCAAATGGGTTACCAACAACACCTAAAGTAATAGTATCAGCAATTTCTGGAGATAAATCTGGATTACCACCAAACAGAGCATTATATTGATCCGCAGGGCTCTTACCTACATTGCCATACTGACTTGCAGAAACACCTGTATTTGCACACTCAGCAGCTGTTAGGCTTGGTGTACCAGCACATGGATCAGTACCGGCCCATAAACCAGTGCTTTGTTGAGCGAATAGCTCACCATTGTTTGCTGCACGAACTGCACGGTTGTAGCTTGAACGAATTTTCCAATCGCCTGTTACATCCCAGTTCATTGCCACTTTATAAGTCGGCTCAGCACCTGAAGTGCTATAGTCTGACCAACGGTAGCCTAATTCAACAAGTAAACTTTCAACTAACGGTAAATCTTCAACGATTGGTAGGCTAAGCTCACCAAACACTTCACGTACTTGATAACCACCATTTAAACTCTTAGTAGTACCACCTTGGCCTAGTAATAGACCTTGTGCAAATACTTCATCAGCTGTTCTACTGAATGTTTCTTCACGATACTCTGCACCAAATACTGCAGCAACTGGGTACTCTGAAGATGGAAGTGAGAAATCGAATTCGCCAGTAACAAAACCACTTACAATCAATTGCTCAGTAACACCGTTCAAGATTGCCGTACCAGTAAGTGACCCTGCAGCTTCTTCTGTTACACCATCAAACTGAAAAACATCGTACGGAATACAACCAGAAGTCGCGCTACAATCTTCACCATTTGCTGATAAAGCGGTGATTATACGCGGACCAAAGAAATCATTTTCATATGCTGAAGAAGATGAAGTTGAACCGTATTGAGCAAATGCTTCGTAAGACCAAAGGTCGTTAATTTCGCCTTTACTACCTAACACTAAACGGAAAGAGTTATGTTCAAGGCTGTCTGCACGAGGGCCACCTTCAACGTTACGCTTACCAATATAAGTTGCAAACTGATCACCAGAAGTCAATCCAAAGCGCTCAGTTAGTTGTGCACGTTGTGTATCATTTAATAATGGGCTATCAAAATCAATTGAGTAATTATCATTAAAGAACGTACCAGACTCAGCAATCTGCGCTGTAGTGCGGTTACGCATAAACATTGCTTCCATGAACGGACGGAAGCTATCATTGATTTCGTAGTTAGCAAACATACCTAATGTATGACGTTCATCAGGACGCATAAAGTGGTTAATTGGCGCGTAGTTATATGTATTACCAACTGAAGGAATAAAGCTGCTATCTTGACCTAGAGTCCAGTATTCGTACTGGCCTTCACCAAAGTCTACAACACCGTCAGCGTTAGGAGCTGAGATATAAAAGTTAGGGTTAACAGCATTACCTGAACCACCACAAGCTGTACCAGCAGCATTTAGAGCACAAGATGAGTAATCACGTGCACCTTGGCGTAATTCATTTTGTCTGTTGTAAGTAAAGTAAGCTACTGCATGACCCCTACCACTATCAAATGCACCACCTAGAGTCGCTGCAAAATCAAATGACGCGCCATCAAGACCCGTATTACCTTCTTCATATTCAAAGCCAGCATCATCCATTAGGCCTTGCATGTATTCATTATCGTTATTATGTTGGTAAGCAGTTGTACCTACATTAACTTCAAAACCCTCAAACTGATCGTTCATTACAAAGTTTACAACACCAGCAACAGCGTCTGCACCGTAAGTAGATGAACCACCACCAGTCATTACATCTACGCGTTTAATTAGCGCAGCAGGAATTTGGTTAATATCAGCTGATTGTGTGTAAATACCACCAGCTTGCATACGACGACCGTTTACAAGAACAAGAGTACGCTGAGAACCCATACCACGTAAATCAAGAGTTGCAGTTCCCGAAGCACCATTTGATTGGAAAGAAGTATTAGACGCTTCTAGTTGCGGTAAGCTATTCATCATGTCTTCAACACGAGTAAAACCTGCAACAGCAATTTCTTCAGCAGTTGTTACTTGCACTGGGCTAGCTGTTTCCATATCTGTACGTTTGATACGTGAACCAGTAACTTCAATTCGTTCAACCTTATCAACTTTTTCTTCATCAGCAGCAAACGAACTTGCTGAAAAAGCAGCTGTTGAAGCTGTACCGAAAGCTATCGCTAAGCGAACTGCTTTTGAAACTTTATTATTTAACATTTGATTCTCCCAGAATACTTTATATTTTTTATATTTTTTGCTTGATTACCATTTGTTAATAAATGGTAATCATACGTTATGATAATACCAGCAACACAACGTGGTCAACATAAAATTAACTTATTGTTAATTACCAACACTTTCAAAGCTAAAGCATTACAATTTTAAAATCAAAAAATTTACATTGGTATTATTAAATAGCGCCATTACTGCATTAAGGGAAATTATAAAAAAGGGGGGATTGAATTCACAAAGGTTAACTTTTAGCTCACGGTAACTTAAAAGAGAGAGGTTTGAGAGCTCTTTGATAGCGTCACTTCCATAGCACTAAAAATCATTTCGGCTATTGGGTCTAATTGTTTTTTTATATACAAAGGATAATTCAGTCTTTTATTTGTATCACTGAGCTCTGGTCCATCAAATGTGTAAACATACTCTATAATTTGCCCTCGTTTCACCTCAAAGTTTGGGTTCTGGGCTTTATATTTTTTAACTGCTTGGACATGTGGTGGAATATTCTTTTTATATTCAGTTAAATTTTGTCCTAACCTTTTTCTATAAATTAATTTATCGTCAAATTCTCCATTTTGTAAACGCCTAGAGTAAGAATTAACTAACTCCTCTAAAAGGCTTATTTTATAGTCACTACTGAACAAAGCTTCAAACAACTCTACTTGAAACTCTTGAGCGAACTCAGTCCAATCACTTCGAACTGCTTCAACACCTTTAAATACTAGCTCATTGTGATTTTTATTAATTTTTTGACCTACATATCGTTTTTTAGAGCCCATCGTTTTCCCCCTAATTGTAGGCATAAAAAAAGGACTGTATAAGGTTTCAAATTCAATCTCCAAAAAGCTCTCTAAGTCGTGCTTCTGACTAATTTCTTGTACCCACTGTTGATTGATATTAATAGCTAATTGTTTACCAATTTCATCGCATTGAAGCGTATTCAAACCGTCATCCAAAGTAATGAATATTGAATCTGTATCGCCATAAATTACATTGTACCCACACTCCTCTATCCATTTTTTTGTGGTTTGCATTATATCGTGCCCACGTAGTGTGATTGAACTTGAAAGACGTGGATCGTAAAAGCGACACCCCCGAGAACCAAGCACTCCATATAAGCTATTCATAATAATTTTTATAGCCTGCGATAACATAGGTTTTTGGCTATCTTTTGCTTCTTGTCTTGTTATTGATAGAGTTTTTATAAGGGCTGGTAAATGATTTTTATGTCTTGAAAAAAGTGCATTATTATATCCTGGAATTGCATCTTTTGGATTGAGCAACCCCTCAATTAAACCAAGAGGGTCTATACAAAAAGTACGCATAATTGATGGATATAAGCTTTTAAAGTCGAGTACAAGTACATTTTTATAAAACCCCGGTTTTGAAGACATTACATACCCTCCAGGACTATCAAAACTTAAGCCATGATCTCCTAAATTAGGTGCAACATAACCACTTCGGTGAAGTAAGGGCAGATAAAGGTTAACAAATGAAGCGACTGAACCGCCCATTCTATGAAGTTCAAGCCCCGTTAATTGACTCCTAACAACAGCAAAATCAAGTAAATTTAATTTGTTAAAAATACGTAGAACCAGTACGCAATCTTGTCTATTGTATTTCGCAAGGGATAACTTATTATCATTAAATTGGCGTTCAATTTCTGCTAGCTGGTCACTTGAACTGATGAACTTTTTCTCACCAAGCTCCTTAGCAGCTACATTTGACAGGCTAAAGCTATCATAGTGGTAGGTCGCATTTTTTAACGTGTCTATACCGTCTATAACAACTCTTCCTGGTATAGTTAATCGAGTATAATGGCCTACTCGTAATTTTATTTTTTCGTTATTACGTCCAAGACGCAATTCTATACCTAGAGTTTCAGCTCTGGAGTGAAGAACAGAAAAATCAAACTCAATGACGTTCCAACCAATAATAAGATCTGGATCTGTTTTTGCTATAAAGTGCTGTAATTTTTGTAAAAGATCGATTTCATCAACACACCATATTATTTCAATTGCATCACTATATTTAATAGGACTGCCAATCATTAATACACAATCAATGCCATGACCGACCAAACCAATGGAAAATAATACCCCTTCTCCATTGCACTCGATGTCTAAAGAAACTGTTTTAAACTTAGGATTTACATCTGGGTTATTTTTAAATTGGCAATTGGTTAACAGCCTATATCCGTCTTTATGTGTAATATCTCCTCTCACCCATGTGGAGCCTTTAATAAATCGCTCCATTAAAAAGCGATCTATAGGGCGTATGTCATCTTCGTATGTCACAATGCCCTCTGCGCTTAGAGCTTTTAACGCATTGTAGTAATGTTTAAGTGATTTAAAGTAGCAACCAGCCACAGTCCCCTGCTGAAAATCTTTTAATTCTATAGGGACAATTTCAAAAGAAACATCTGAGAGCCGCAGTACTTTTTCTACCGTCGCTTTATCCTTTAACTTGATAAAAAAAACAACTGACTCTGGTAAGCTAATTGCTTTTAATGGCCCTTTTTCAGTTAAAAGCCAAATAACAAAACTTACGCCCAAAGGTGAATCAACTGTTTCTGTAGAGAGAATAAACCCCGAGTCTAAGTGCATTAATGAAATAAGCCTTGTAATAAAAAACGACAAAAATAAAATTTGTAAAGCAGGTTATATTTTATTTCTTTCTAAGTTAGTCTTAAGAAAAAATAATATGAGCATTCAATGAGCCCTTCTGAAATTATCCAACACGCTAATAATCTCCTTCAACAAAACAAGCTTCAACAAGCCAAAAAAATAATATTATCTTTAATTCAAACTGCACCAGAGCACCATCAAGCTTGGCAAGTATTAGCCCAAGTACATCGACAGTTAAAAGAGCAAGAGCAATACCAACAAGCCATTAAACAATATGAGATGATTGCTTGGTTTAACCAACGTTTAGATAAAGCGAATCAGCATCTATTAAACAAAGAATTAAAACCAGCAGAAAACATTGCCCATGAGTTGCTCAAGCTTGTAGCGAATGAATACCGTGTTTTAGTGTTATTAAGTAAAATAGCTTTTCAGGCAAACGACTTAAAAACGTATTTGGCTATTACTTCTCATAATATAAATATAAATAGCACAAAATCAGCCGCTTATGATGCGCACATTGAAGCATTATTTAATACAAAGCAATATTTAGAGCTAATCTCTTTTTATAATAGGTCGACCAAATTAGTTACTTTACTACCACAATCCCAAAGTCTACTCGCTGCTGCCTATGTAAAAATGATGGACTTCAAAAATGCATCTCTAAATTACCAATCTTTGTTAAATAAAAATTATTACCCCGCATATTGCAATTTAAGACTTGGAAACATAGAAAAGATAATTGGCAATAACCAAAGTGCTATTGCGTACTATTGCAAAACAATAAAACTAGCTCCCCATATCGGCGAAGCCTATTGGAACTTAGCAAACTTAAAAACATATACTTTCACTCAGCTCAATATAGCTAATTTAGAACAGCAGATAACAATAGACTCAAATAAATTAAATAGAGCACAACTTCACTTTGCTTTAGCTAAAGCATATGAACAACATAGCAGATACGAAGATGCCTTTTTGCAGCTAAGAATAAGTAACGATTTACAAAAGTCACTTACCCCTTACATTACTAATGACTTTAATGAGCGCTGTAAAAAATACCTAACCAAAAAAGTAGCCAATACAGTACATTCCTCAACCGAAAATGAAGTCCAGCTGATATTTATTGTAAGCTTGCCTAGAAGTGGCTCTACACTTATTGAGCAAATACTGGCATCGCATAGCCATGTTGACGCTAGCTATGAATTATCAGAAATCAATTCTATTGCAGTAGAGTTAGAAAACCTTCAGATAAAAAGCAACGTACCTTATAAGCTAAATAGTTTGACTCAAGAGCACTTGGCAACATTAGCCAAACGCTACTTAAAATTCATTGAACCTTTTCGCAATAACAAGCCTTACTTTATTGATAAACAACCAGTCAACTTTCAACATATTGCTCTTATCAAAACTTTATTCCCTAATGCAAAAATAATCGATGTACAACGAGATAAAAAAGCGACTGCATGGAGCCTTTATAAGCACTCATTTTCACAAGGCCATAGTTATAGCTACGATCAGGAAGATTTAGCTCACTACATGAATGAATATTATAAGCTGATGACACATTGGCATAGCGTATATCCTGACGAAATATATACAATTAATTATGAAAGCTTAATAAACAACTTCACTGAAACGGTTAATGATTTATTTGAACATTGCAATTTAGTAGTAGAGCAAGCGTGTTATGAGTTTTATAATAACCAACGCCCTGTTTTAACTCCCAGTTCAGAACAAGTACGTAAGCCAATTTACAAAGAAGCGCTGACTGACTGGAAAAAATATGCAAATCATCTAACGCCACTGCTTAATAGGCTAAATTAGTAAACAAGCTGCTTGTAGTTACACTCTTATAACTCTAAAATCCATAGCACTGTAATTATATACATACTTTAGGTAAATCATCCCATGCTTTCTGACTCACTAAAAAAAACAATTAGGCAAGTACACCAGCATGTGGCTAGTAACCTAAAAGATTATCGCCCTCGTAGCAGTCAAAATTATCTTGTAGCCGAAATAGCAAAAACACTTGCTGGCGAATACCATAAAAAGCAGCGCATTTGCGTAATTGAAGCAGGCACCGGTACCGGTAAGTCTCTTGCCTATTGTTTAGGCGCGTTGCCTCTTGCCTTAGCGCAAAAAAAGAAGCTAGTTATTTCTACCGCAACCGTTGCACTGCAAGAACAATTAATAGCAAAAGAGCTCCCATTTTTTAAAAAGCATTCAGGCCTCGACTTTAAATTTGATTTGGTAAAAGGTCGCCATCGTTATATTTGCGCTCACAAATTACATAATGCTGTAAACGGCGATAGCCAAACACAAATGGACTTTATGCCAACACTTACTTCACCATTGAGCGCAATGGAAACCAAGTGTTTAAATGAGCTATATAACGCCTATGTGAATAAAAAATGGCAAGGCGATAGAGACAGTTGGGCCGATACCGTACCCGACAGAGTATGGAACTTAATAGCGTGCGATAAACATTCATGCCAACGCCAAATGAAGGCCCATCAAACGTGTCCGTTTCAGCTTGCTCGTAATCAATTAATGCAAATGGATGTGCTGGTAATTAATCACTCTTTATTACTAGCTGATTTAGACTTAGGCGGCGGTAAAATTTTACCCGAGCCCGACAACACCATTTATGTAATTGATGAAGCGCATCATTTAGCACATATAACACGCGACTTTTCATCGGCCGCAGCAACAATTAAAGGTACAATAGAATGGCTTGATAAGCTCACCAAGTTTAGCGGAAAAATGGCAAAGGTTTTAGTGGGGCAAAGAGCCATTGGCCAAAACTTTAAACTTTGCGACAGTATTAATGACGCGAATAAAGATTTAAAAGTAGTTCGCGATATTCTCGATAATGCTGACTTTGAATATTCGAAAGACGATACTTATCGCTTTGAGCACGGTGAAATTCCACAATCGCTGCACAGTAAAGCAAAAGACATAAGCGAAGCCACGCAAGATGCGCTGCGCTGTTTAAACAAAATGCACGACACCCTTACCCAAGATGTAAGCGACGGCGACATAAAACCTTACGTTGCCGACCCAATACTAGGCGAAAGCGGTCAATACATAAACCGCTTAGAGCAACTAAACAAACTATGGTTTAGTTACGCAAAAAAAGGCGAAGGTGCTCCCCATGCACGGTGGATAAAACGTCTTGAATACAAAAGCCATAACGATCACTTATTAAGCGACTGCCCTATCGAGGTCGGTTATTACTTAAAAGATAAATTATGGCGAGAATGCGCGGGCGCTGTTTTATGCTCAGCTACATTAAGTGCACTGGGCTCGTTTGATCACTTTGCTTACGAAACAGGGCTTGCTAAAGAAGAAGGCGTTAAATTTATTAAAGTACCTTCTCCTTTTGATTACCCAAAACAAGCCACTTTACGTATTCCGGTATCTAAAGTAGAACCTACCGATAAAGACTTTAGTGATCACCTAGCTAAAACTTTACCAGAGTACCTAAATGATAAAAAAGCGAACCTTGTACTATTCGCTTCTTACTGGCAAATGGACCACGTAACAAAGTTTCTTAGAACAAAAGGTTTTAACTTATTAGTACAAGGTGAGATGTCGCGAGAAGCATTGCTTAAATTACACACTAAAAATGTAGACGAAGGCAAAGGCAGTATTTTATTTGGAACCCAGAGCCTTTCGGAAGGTCTTGATTTACCAGGTAAATATTTAGAGAACCTAATAATTACTAAAATTCCGTTTGCTGTACCTACTTCGCCAATAGAAGAAGCGCAAGCAGAATTTGTACAAAGCAAAGGTGGTAACCCGTTTTTAACGATTACCGTGCCAGATGCCGCAAAGAAATTGGTACAAAGCTGTGGTAGACTGCTGCGAAAAGAGAGTGATGAAGGCTGTATTACTATTCTCGATAGACGCTTAGTTACTAAGCGATACGGTAAAGCCATGCTCGACACCCTACCACCTTTTAAAAGACAAATAGATTATTAATGTTTGAACTCGCACTCGATCCAACAACCTGGGCTGTTTTATGTGCTGTTGCACTTGCCGCAGGTTTTATAGACGCTATCGCCGGTGGCGGTGGCATGTTAACTGTACCCGCTTTATTAACTGCTGGCTTACCTCCACATTTAACATTAGGCACCAATAAATTAGCGGCTAGCTTTGGCTCGTTAACGGCAAGCTATACATACTATAAAAAAAACTTATTTAGTCCTAAGTTTTGGGCAGCCTCCATTATTGCTACCGCAATAGGTGCATTGATAGGTACTGTTATTGTTGATCATTTAAGTATCGATTTTTTAAACAAACTACTCCCCATTATTATTATTTTAGTTGCTGGCTATAGCTTATTTGGTAATTTAAGCACCACCGAAGGCGATGAACTTCCTAAACTAAACAAAGCGATGAAAATAAAACAATGGCTACAAGGTTTAGCATTAGGCTTTTTTGATGGTTTAGCAGGCCCAGGTACGGGTACATTTTGGACTGCTTCTAATGGCATGCTTTACAAAATGAACCTGCTACTCAACTGTGGTTTAGCGCGTTCAATGAATTTTGTGTCTAACTTTATATCTTTAATTACCTTTGTTGCACTCGGCCATGTAAACTTTTTACTTGGCATAACAATGGGCTTTTTTATTATGCTAGGCGCATGGTTTGGGGCGCATTCAGCAATACGTTTTGGTAGCAAATTTATTCGCCCAGTATTTAATACTATGGTTATACTTTTAGCATTAAAACTAATTTACGAGGCTTACTTTTAATATGCATTCAATGGCTTTAGATAAACTACGCCAACAAGTTGCAACGCTAAAACAACAAGCTGAGCAATTTGATAAAGCTAAACTTTTTTCTAAAAATCGTTACATGCAAGCACAACCTAGCTTGTTTGACCGCGCAGTTTTTAGTACCAAAAGCATGAACCTAGTCGATTACGTAATAGAAATAGAAGACGAAGTTTCAAGGTTACCGCCAAGCGAGCATCGCCATGCTTATACCTACGCGCTTGAACGTATTGCAGCTCAAATACAAGCTGTATTCAATGTTATTAAATCAACGCCTATTTGGGTTAAAGAAAACAAAAGCCATTATAAACCACGCCCTAAGCAAACCGTTTATAAGCAAGCTGTGCAAAAAATAATGCAATCATCCCATGAGCTTTACGACGAATTAAAACAAAACCATGAGTTTGAACGCCGTTTAGTGCTCATGATTGAAGAGCGAAAAATGCAAATGGATAAAGCCTCGCCTGCTAAAGCACAAAAGCTTAACCTTGAAATATTAAGCACACACGCTCGATTAGGCCGCTGCAGAAAAGCAATTTCTGCCACCGAAGATAAAATTCAACAAGTAGAAAAACAGCAGCTGCGTTAAGGCGCACTTTACTATGCAGCTTTATTATCATCCATTGTATTCAGACCTTATACTCCCAGAACGTCATCGATTCCCTATTCAAAAGTATAAGTTACTTAAAACAGAAATAGAAAACCTAGGTGTTTCGGCTATTCACTTTCAAGAGCCTAAAAAAGCAACCAAATCTCAACTTTCGCTATGTCATAGCCAACGTTATATAGATGACTTTTTAAATGGGACTCTTGGCAATAAAGCCATAAAAAAAATGGGCTTTCCTTATTCAAATGAATTGGTAGAGCGCACATTACTATCAGTTGGGGCAAGTATCCAAAGTAGTGAACACGCGCTAAAACATGGTTTTTCGGCTAATTTAAGTGGTGGCTATCATCATGCATACAGTGATTACGGCAGCGGTTTTTGTATTTTTAACGATCTAGCTATTGCAGCAGCACATTTAATAAATACAGAGCAAGCCGACACTGTTTTAATTTTTGATTGCGACGTACACCAAGGCGATGGCACAGCACAAATCACTCAAAACCATGACCAAATTATTACCTGCTCAATTCATTGTGAACAAAATTTTCCTCGTAAGAAGCAAGAGTCCACCTACGATTTTGCATTGCCCGCTAAAACAACCGACGCTGAGTACCTTGCTACATTAGAGCAAGCACTCGATTTTTGCGTGCGTATTCATAACCCCGATATTATTTTGTATAATGCAGGTGCTGATATTTACACAAAAGACGAGTTAGGCTTGTTTGAAGTATCACTAGATGGCGTATATAAACGCGACTTTTTTACTCTCAACTTTTGTAAGCAACACCAAATCCCACTAATGTGCGGCCTAGGCGGAGGTTATCAGCGTTATTTGAGCTCACTAATTAATGTTCATAAACAACTATTTAAAGCCGCTATCGATTTATAGCAAGCCATAGTATAGACTCAATTAAACTGATTATTTTAAAGCGGTGGGAATATGCGATTACACGAAGACATACACAACTATTACGAAAAGATTGTAGTCGAGGAAGTTATCAAACTTAAACTTGATGAAAAATATGATGAAGATGTAATGGCTGACTTTTGTTGTACGATACTAAATCAGCTCCCGCCACGATATATTCGCTACGATGTAGATATGGCGTTTTATTTACCGCAATCAGAACGCATACATATGGAACAACGTGTACAAACCGCAATAAACGTTGCCATCAGCCAAATATCAAAAAAGAAAGAGTTAAATGACAAGTCCACTTGATCAAGCCCCTACACATATGAAACTTGCAGTAGATTTAATTATGATACTAGAGCAACACGATGTTGCTCCAGAAGAAGTACTTAAAGCACTTGAAATAGTTCAAAGCGACTTTGAAAAGAAGCTAGAAAAGTCATAACTCTATTCTATTATTTGTATGTCGTGCTCGGTAACGCTACCTTCGTGCTTAGTGCAATCAATTTTAACTTCACCAAATGTACGCCTAGGCGAAGTTGAACGCCGACAGGTCATATTTTGTGCTTTAACGCCAAATTGCGTTATATACAACTCAACTGTTTCGTCTATTTGTTGTTTTTGCTGCGTAGTCGCTGCACTGTAAAATGCATCGTATTGCGCAGACCAATTCTCAATCCCCGCTTCTTTTGCAACACCTAGCCAGCCCATTCCGAGTTTAGTAGATTGCTCCAAGTATTGGCCTTTTAAAAACATGAATGCCAACGTATATTGTGCACTTTTATAGCCAAGTGCTGCCAGCTCTTTTAAATCATAAAAAGCTTGCTCGTACAGCCCCTTTTTATACGCTTTATACCAATTCGCTTAATTAAGTAATCTATTTTGAGGATGGAGAAACTTGTTGATAGCTAGGCAAAAAATTCGCTATTTAGTTGTTCTAAATGAAAATTTTTTAACGCAGGTAGCGACACGTTTAGCCCCGCAAAATGATTAAGTATTATTGCGGATTGGTATTAATACCATTGTATTCTTTTTTCTTCATTGTATTGTCGCTGTATAGGCTAACAGGGGTCGACCCACACCCACCTAATAAACCTACAGCCAAAATTGCTGCAACCGATATACATTTAGCCATAACTAGTCCTTTATTATTTCTATATGCGAGTACCGAATCTGGCTTACACTCTTTGCAAAGCCTGCTATTGTGTAATCCTGTTTGTATAATTAAAATACTATCATGAGCTTAGCAAGTTTACTTCGGTTATTTTTTCTGGCTGCAATTTGGGGCGCGTCATTTTTATTTATGCGAATGGCAGCTAACAGCTTAGGCCCAGCGGTGTTAATAGAATTTAGAGTTGGCTTTGCCGCACTCACCCTCTTTATTGTGGCGCTGTACTTAAAACGCCGCTTGGCGTTTACTGAGCACACAAAACACTTTTTTATAATAGGCGCGTTTAACTCTGCTCTGCCGTTTTTATTTTTTGCTTACGCAGCCCAAACTATTAGCGCATCCACACTCTCAATTTTAAATTCTACAACACCAATATGGGGTGTTGTTGTTGGAATTTTATGGACAAAAACAAAGCCCAATAAAAGTATGGTGATTGGTTTACTACTGGGTTTAATTGGCGTAGTTATTTTGGTTGGGCAAAATCATTTTGTGTTAAATAGCCAATCAATTTTGGCCATAGTAGCAGCATTAAGCGCATCACTTTGCTATGCCATTGCATCGCATTACACTAAAAACGCGCCTAAACTGCCCCCATTCGATAACGCCCATGGCTCAATGTGGGCTTCAAGCTTTATGGTATTACCGCTTATCTTATTTATGCCAATACGAGAAATACCAAGCACCAACGTTATGCTAGGTGTACTCGTATTAGGAGTAATGTGCACCGCACTTGCTTATATTTTATTTTTTAAATTAATCGAAGATATAGGCCCTACCTCGGCGTTAACAGTCACTTTTTTAATTCCGCTATTTGGCATTTTTTGGGGGCATTTAATTTTAGATGAGCAAGTTGGGCCAAATACATTATTAGGCGCATTATTTGTCATTGTGGGCACTATGCTGGTTACTGGATTTTTACCACGAAAAAAGCACTTAGCTAAAACAAGCTAAGTGCTTATATCAAGCACTTTTACCAAAAAAGCTTACTTTTTCGCCTTTTTGCTTAAGTTTTCAATTAAGTCTTGGGCGCTAAAACTATTGTCGCTTGGTTTTATCCCTTTGCCCATTTTAATATCAATTAAGGTGTGCACTTCTTTGCGTTTATCATTGTTACTTACCTGTACGCCTACGCTGCTTGTTGGGCGTGCACTAGTTTCGCAGGTTAATAAACCACAGTTTCGCTCATATTGCTGGCTTTGTGATGCACTAATAGATGACGCGGGCGCTTGCGATTTAGACTCAACAAAGGTTTCTTTGTTGGTTACAACAAACCAGTCGTAGCCTTGTGCTTGTGTAAGCTCAGCCGCGCGCAATAATGCATAGTCACCGGCATCGGCTACATTATTTGATACGCTTTTAAACTCTACTCGGTATTGATCGTCGCTAATTTTTTGCTCGCTATAACCTTGTGAGCCATTATTTGCGGCGCGGTAATCAGGTTTAGATGCACATCCCGCCATAAGTAAAATACTGATAATTAAAATAGATGTTTTCATAGTTCACCTCGTTTTATACACATTATTATTTGTTTAACTGCCACTTTGCGCTAATTGCTTGCTGCTCTTGCGCTCTATCTAGTGGTGCGCCGCTGATCATGCTATCTATAACAGCATCTAACTCACTGTTATTAGACGCCGTTTGATATTGCGCGCCACTGTTACTTTGCTGCACGGCTGTTTGCGCTTTAATTTGCCAACCGCTTTGCGTTTTACAAGCAATGCTTGTTTGCGTTGTATTATTTGAGCTTAGTGCATACTGCCTACAAAGCTCACCTTGCTGATTTTTAAAACTAAGCTGTGCACTAAATAGTGAGCCATCACTTTGCTTATACTCACCACTACTTAGCTGTGTATTAAGTGCTGTGGCTATGTTACTGGCTACTAAATTTTGCGACTCATTGGGTTGTAAATAGCTCGTCATTGCAACACCAAATACCACGGCAACGCTTGCAGCTATTGCTAAACTTTTATTAGCCGATTGCTTAACCTTTTGCCAAGGCGTTAAGGTTACTACATTACTGTTTAACGTGTTTTTTGTCGTTGCTGTATCAAGCTTTACAACCGTTTTAGCTAATGAGTCACTAAGTGGTGCGTCGTCAATACTTGTTGCGTGCTCTTTTACTAACATGTCTACTTCGCTAAATTCTGCAAGTCGCATTACTAGCTCATCATCGGTTTCAAGGGCTTTGCGCACTTGCTCCATTTCGTGCTCGCTTAGTTCTGAGTCTAAAAAGGCGCTAAGTGTTTCGTCGTTAATGTTCATACTTGCTCCTTTTTAAAGTCGGGTTTTATTAAATTATAAAGTGTACTGCGTGCGCGCGATAATTTACTCATTACACTGCCTATAGGTATATCTAGCGTATGTGCTACCTCTTTATAAGCCATGCCCTGCACTGCCACCAGCGATACTATGGCGCGTTGCTCTTCTGGTAATTGCCCAAGTGCTGTATTTACATTTTTAAGCATTTGTTTATTTTCGAGTGTTTGGTGTTCATTGCTTGTAATTGGCTCTGGTAAAATATCGGCCTGAGCCGTATTTTGCCTTACCTTGCGTGAGCGGTATTCGTCTATCCACACATTACGGCAAATTTTAAATGCCCATTTAGCAGGCTCAACGTCATCCGGAATGCCTTTTACTAATAGTTTTTCAATTGTTATTTGCACTACATCGTCTGCATCTGCTTTACTACCCGTTAGCGAATAGGCAAAACGCCTAAGCATGGGCAATAAGGTTTTTATAGTTTCGTTCATTGATTTTTACCCCTTTTATAAAGAAGACGATTCAAAAAAGCATTTATTCCCAAATAATCAAAATAATTTAAATAATGAAATATTTCTATGTGTTAAACGTTAACTAACCAGCATGATAAATTTAATAGAAGTAACCCACTATGAATATTATAAACACACGCGTTAAACACATAATAGCCGCTTCGCTTTGTATATTTAGCGCAACGAGTTCAGCCAATATAGTAAGAGTCGATCAGGTGCTTGGGCAGCTAAACCCAATAGAGCAGCGTATTGAACAAACTATAGAGCGAGCACAGCGCCTGCCGCTTCCGGTGCCTGTTCCACAAATATCGATTGATGAACTAAAAGCGCAAATTAGTGAGCCAATTAGCAGCTTACCCAATGTGCTTAACATTAATATAAATAGCCAAAACACCGCATTTGTTGAAGTAGAGCTTGAAAACGGCTTTAGAGCAATAGAGCGCCAATGGTTATTAATGGCAAATAGCCAACAACTTAATACCCTAAAGCAGCAAAATGTAACCATTGTATCGGTAAAAAATTACAACGCACTTAACATGAGCTTAGTGCGCTTTAATGTACCCCAAGGTGTTAACTCTAAAAGTGAGTTATTAAAAGCACTTAACTTAGATGAGTCTGCAATACTTGACCGAAACCACATTTACCAAGCGCAAACAGGCGAACCTAGCGTGAAAGTAACACCAAATAAGCCTGTTGCTCCTTACTGCACAAAAAGCGTAAAAATTGGCATGATCGACAGCGCAATTAATACCAAACACAACGCTTTTAAAGGCGCAAATATCACCACGCAAAGCTTTTTACCTAAAGGGTTAAGCTCGCCAAATTTACACGGCACCGCCATAGCGGGGTTAATTACAGGTAAAGGAGCAATGCTCAGCCCGCTTTTAAGCAGTGCCAAGCTTTACAGTGCCGAGGTGTTTTATAGGCAATCTGAATATGCACAAGGGGCTACATTATTTGCCATAGTAGAGGCACTTAACTGGCTAGTTAGTAATAAAATCCCCGTAATAAATATGAGCCTAACAGGGCCAAATAACGCAATTTTAGAAGCAAGTATTACTGCAGCAATAAAACAAAACGTATTAATTGTAGCTGCTGCGGGTAACCAAGGGCCGGCGTCGCAGCCGTTATACCCAGGCGCGTATAAAAGCGTGATAGCGGTAAGTGCTATTGATTCAAAAAACCACATTTATAGATGGTCAAATAAAGGCGATTACATAGACTTTGCAGCCCTTGGTGTAAATGTTGTTACAAGCCAAGGCAATGGAAAATTTGGGAGGGAGTCGGGTACGTCAATGGCGGCGCCGCATGTAAGCGCGGCATTAAGTTGTTTATTGTTAAAGCATGGGAATAATAAAACCAAAGCACTTAACGAGCTTACATCGCTGGTCGTCGATTTAGGCGAGCAAGGCAAAGACACCACCTTTGGTTATGGCGCCATTTACCCACCTAAAAGTGCACTTTAACTGACGCCGATAAAACCGATTGCGTATAGGTATTACTACTAAGCTTTGATTGATAATCGCCATATTCAGCCTCGGCTATTAGCGTTACGTGCTCAAACACAGCTAGGTTATAAAACGCATTAACTACATTTCGGTGCTCATCTCGCGACGGTATTTGCTCAAAAAAATCATCCGTTGTTTGCTCATCGTAATCTTTATTTTGATAACGCCAGCCAGCCCCTACTTTGTTAGCCACATTAAAGGCCGTAAATTTGTGCGTAACTTTAGTAGTAAAGCCGTAGCCGTTAAAGTCGTATTGGTTGTCGTCGGCGTTTTCTTTATCAGCACTTAGCGTTGCCATTAGCATGGTTTGGCCATTATTTATAAAATGATAAAGCGCTACATCGGCACCTACGCCGTCGGCATTACGTGCTTTTGCATTAGCAAAACGTTTAGTTTTGGTTTTTATGCTCATACGTAAATACGTATACGGGTTTAAAAAATGGCCATAGTAAGCACTAGCTTGATTAAAATGTAAAAATGTATCGCCATCTACATTTGCTTTTGCACCATCGTAACGAACTCCTACCTCATGGCTATTAAAGCTATAACTGCCATCTAAACCATATTGATGAAGGTCTAAATCGTATTGATCAAATTCATCGTAGTCTTGTTGCTCAAACTTATAGCTTGAGGCTAATTTAGCGCTTTTGGTTACTTGCCATTTTGCATTAACACCGGCTGCGGTTTTTATGCCGCAGTCGCTTTGCGAGGAAATATCGTCAAGCTCTTGAACAGAGAGCGCCGAGTTACTTAATACCCCAACTTCAGCATCAGCATTTAGCTCAAAGCTACTTTTAAAGGGCTTATTTTGCTCAGCTGTTTTAACTTGGCTGGTTTGTGCAAGCACCGCTTGGGCACTAAAAACACACAAAGTGGCGGTTATAACTGCTTTCATATTTATTCTCCAACAGGCCGAATAGGTTTCCCCATTCGGCATTTGTGCAAACACGCGGCGTATTAAAGGCCTAGGTCTAAATCGTTAGTAATGTTGGTTACTACTTCACTTGCGGTGCTAAGTGCTACATCGTTATTAATTTGATCAGTAACCGCCGCACTTACCTGCCCGCTAACACTTTGCTGTACCGTGCTTTGTAAACTACTAACCGTACTGTCTTGCACACTGGCAATTAAAGATTGCTGAACACTGCTTACTACTTCATTACTGGTGTTAATTGCATCACCCATTTGAAGTGCAGAACTCACTGAGTTTGCAGCCGTATTAGTAATTGCTAATTGGTTTGTAAGCTCACCCGCATTAAGCGTATTAGTTGCATCAGCTTGTGTTACTGAATCGGTTGCGCTACCCACATTTGAAAGTAAAGAGGCATCGGCTGGTGTATCGGTAGTATCTGGCTGAGCGCCTTGTTCAGAGGGAACAGAAAGTAATGACGACTGGCTCACAGCGGTTGTTAAATTACCCGCCGATGAGGTTAGCTGCGCTGTTGCATCGAGCGCTGTATTGGCTGTGGTAATGCCTGTGGTATTTAAAGACGAGGCCGATGCGTTCAATGAGTTATTTAAAGATGAACTAGCAGATGCAACTAATGAATTTGCAGGCTCTGCGGCCTCACTGCTTTCTTGCGCTGAAGTTTGCGTGTTATTCGCCGTTGAATCTGTGTTTTGCGAGTCATCTGCCGTTACTTGTGTATTGCTAGATGCGTTTGTGTCATTGTTACCACTGGCTGTTAAACCATTTTGTGAAAGCGCAATAGATGTAGATGTTTGTTGCTGCGCCGACGTTGACTGGGATATTTCAATATCAGCGGCGTGCACGGCACCTGTAAAAGTACACACACCGCTTAACATCATTACGCTTACAATTTTATTTAATTTAGTCATTGTTTTGTCCTCTAGTTTGTCGGATTGACATAAAGAAGACGATTTACAAAAACACTTTATTCCAAAATAAATTAAAAAATTACAATAAAATCACTTATTAACTAAATTTCAAATACTTAAAGGTAAGCCAATACCCTACGGCGTTTGCGTTTCACTATTTTGTATCAGCAATAACAGCTCGGCAGTGGCGGTTGCGTCGGCCAATGCGCGGTGATGGCTGGTTAAATTTAAATCAAAATGCGCACTAAGGTTACCAAGCGAATACGACTTTAAGCCTTTAAACGCTTTGCGCGATTCAACCACGGTGCACATTTTTGGCATTTTAAAAAAGTGCCCTGCCATCTCGCACTCTTTTTTAATAAAGCCGTAGTCAAAATTAACGTTATGGGCTACAAAAATACTGCCTGCGAGTTTATCTAATAGCGGCTTAACTATATTGGCAAATACAGGCGCGTTGTAAACCATACTGTCGCTAATACCGGTTAATGACGTAATAAAGCCAGGTATATGGCGCTCGGGGTTAACTAAGCTCGTCCAGGTATCAATTACTTTACCGTGCTGCACTTTAACAATGCCAATTTCGGTAATTCGGTTGCCGCCTTTTAAGCCGCCCGTGGTTTCTATATCAACTACGCTGTAAACACGGTTTGGGTCTACAAACCACTTAACTGCGGCAATATGTACCGTAAAGCCCACATTTTTTAAATTATCTATGGTGGTTAATTGGTTGCGCCTAAGCTTATCGCCTGGGGCTTTTACCTCTTCAAAGTGTACTTGGCCATTATTAATGACCATTAAATCGGGGTAACCGTCTTTTAGCTGTAAATAATGTTTACTCATGGCTGCTAAGTGCGCAATTAGTGCCTCAAGTGGGCTGTTTAAAATAAGCGCTTCTAGTGGCTCTAATAAATTGCTGCGCCATCTAAATAAGCCATTGGGCTGATCAAAGTATTGCGCTGCATTTTTGCATACTAAATTAAGTAATGCTTGCGACGTTTGGCACTGAGCTAAGCGCTCGTTTATCTGTGTTTGCTGCGCTTCATAAAAATTACCAAGCCTTAATACTTGCGGATAAATATCAAACTCATTGCATGGCGGATAAGGCGACTCCACAAATAACTCGTGCCAAAATACTAAACCAAACAAACTTTGCCAAAGCGTGTTTTCGGTATTAAATACAGCCATACCTTCGCGAGTATAATAATCGTTTACGCCCTGCTCTACTTCACCTCGGTACAGTTCATCTATTTCTAGCACGCACTGAGTGTCGGCAAGCATGGCACTTAAACGCGAACGTGTTTTTTTATTAAACTTACGCATTAAAAAATCGTCAGCAAAATAAAGTAAATCATCAGTAAGTGGGTTTTCGATAATGGCTTCTAATCGAGCTTTTACCCACTCTTTATTGCCAAGCCTGTATTGCTCTCTTATTTGAATTTCTTGTGCTTCGCTATCATCCACGCACCCTTCAAGTAAACTAAAAGCAAGTTCGCTATCAACTGTTTTTAGCTGCCTATAAAGCCTAACTAATAGTTTGTTTTTTAATACAACGGCAATTGCACCATGTGCAGCTTGCACTAAGACCTGCGACGCTAAAGCGACGTAATCGCTCTCATCTGTAATATTTTTAAATGCTAACCGGTAACGGTTTAATAAATAGTTTGATTGCGCTTCGTCAAGTGTTTCAAAACGTGACAAACTCTCGCTGTGTCCTTCGCGCGTAGCGGTTAAGCCTAAATCTCGCATTACAAAACGGTTTTGATGATTCACATCACCACTGCTTAGTTTGCCTGCAAATAAAAACTCAAAATACTCGTAGTAATCACTGCGGTTATTAATTACATACTGGCTATAAAGTGGCGCAAGCTCTTGTGGGCGTGCTTTAAAAAACTCACGCGCAATATCCACCAGCGCGCCTTTAGCGGCACTCTTTTTAAAACTTATTTGCTCACTGTAATTACTTAGCAACTCAACCAAAGAAGGCTTAGTTAAGTGCGCTAAAAGCTGCGAATAATGCTGCTCGTTTGGCTCAAATAAAATACCGGCTTTTTTTAGCGTATAAATAGCCTGATGCGGCGAGGTTATTTCTTCATAATTAAGCGATTGCGCCTGCACTAAATAAGGCTTTCGCGAGTACACACGCGCCAACATGCATTGGCTTTGCTCATCTAGCTGGTTAATTTTACTAATAAATTCGCTGTGTTTGGGCTCAAGTAAATGCATACATTTACTAGTTACAAACTCAATAAGCTCTCTAAAATGCGCTAAATAGTATTTTGCTGGTAATTCTTTTTTCATAATATCGCCATAACTGTATATAAAAACAGTATCTAGCATTTGTGCTTATTATTCAATCTTAAACTTGTAACTAAAACACGCTATAGTGAGCGTATTAAAGCAAATTTATTAAAAATAAAGGACTTACCATGAGCGCGCACCCATACAATGTTTTATCACTTAATAACGGCGCAAATATTATTTTTACGCCCTGCCCTGGCACAAAAACGCAAAACCTAGCGGATTCAATCACCACATTAAAGGCGGCTGGCACTCACATGCTGCTTTCACTTATGCCGCAAAAAGAACTTGAAAAAAACAACGTACAAACAATTAATAGTGAGTGCAGTAAGCACGATATAACCTGGTTTCATTTACCAATAAATGACGACGAAGCACCCAAACAGCCTTTTACATCAAGCTGGAACACCCACAAAACCGACATATTACAGGCCATACAACACAAACAAACCATTGCCATACATTGTAAAGGCGGCACTGGCCGCACAGGGTTGGTCGCTGCGCTTATTTTAAATTCGGCAGGTTACACAAAAGAAGAAGTATACAGCCTAGTACAAGGCATTCGCCCTAAAGCACTCACTATAGAATTGCAAAAAGAGTACTTTGAGAATTTTGAGGTGTAAGACAGAAATTGGGGAGGATTTAGCACTATAAATAGTGCCAATAATTCTATTTATAGCCTGTAATGAATTAGCACTGATAAGATTGATCACTTGTTATGCAACTCATTTAAACTTTGCCAAGAAATCATTTTTAATACATGCCTTAATACAGAAACTACTATAATTGTTAAAACGCATTAATTGCCAGATGACACCTTGTCCAAAGTCCAAATAAACTGGTTTTGTTGCTTTAAACCAAACATATCTAGGCCTTTTCCACTCAAAGAGGAAGTGTCCTACATGCGTGGATTTAATTATTCCATCTATTTTATCTGAGCTATGTATTTCTACTAACTCATTCGGACCTCGATACTCAGAAATAAAAGAATAAACGAAATGAGTTTTATGATTACTTGAATGAATAGATATATCTTCCATTGATTCATGCAGAGGATCAGGAAGCATCGCACTTAATTTTATGTTTTTCGCTAGATTACGACTATTTATTACCCAAATCATATCTCCGTAGAAATCCTCTCTTGATTTCAACTCAGCTTCAGACATTGGGGAGTTTTGAAATTCAATTACAATATTCTGCTCATTAACAACATCTGCAATATGCTTTTCACCACTTTTATCAAAGTATACTATTTCTTGATTATGATCTTCCCAATGATTTTTCCAATCTCGATGCCATTGGGATTCATTATCCCACCAAGGATCACAACTACATTTTACCTTGTGCGCCCAATGCCATCTAATTTTTGAACCACACTTTGCTACGGTTGGGCTACCACAATATATACAAACTCCTTTCATCTTAGGCAGAGGAGCTTGCTTAAATCCGTCAACTAATGAAAATTTCATAAGTACATAACACTCGGTTGTATAATGCCTCAATCAGCCGCTGCTGGATTGGCTTGTTATATTTATTTAACCAATTCAGGAGCGGGTAAAGTTTTTGTAATACTTTTATTTAGCGAATGATTGTCAAATGCTATAGAAACCATTGAAAGTTTCGCCACCAATTTTTCCCCCTTAAATAGAGCTAAATCCGTTCCTAATTCTGCACCATCAAGATCGGAGAGTGGAAAAGTTTTGTCAATTTTTTTCCAGCCAGATAATCCTTTAAGTAGGATTACTTCACTGTCTATTTTGATTTCATATTGCCGAAAGCTGAGTACCATCCACCAAGCAAAAATAGATGTTGTAACCAAAGCGAGAATTAACGCCAAAAGTTGTTCATTTGGCGATAACGAAGTATTGCTCTCGCTAAGGAATAAAATAGCGCCAGCATATATTGCAAAGAATCCGATACAGTTAAATGATAGTAAAAAAATTGATTTAAAAATGATTTGAAAAACTGAGCTACGAATTACAGACATGGTATCTCTATAAATATGACAATTTAATCGACGACATTTGTCGTTTTATAAATCGACAAATGTCCCTATTTTATAATCTATTAACCTTAACCACCAAATAATCACTTGTAAACAATTACCTAACTTCAGAACAGGCTACGCAATTGCAAAAACACACCCAAATGGGTGAGAACAGTAATATTGGTCCAACAAATACTCCCCATACAAAACATATTATTTTTTTGAAAATCAATCGGTGTTATTCAAAAAAGGCGGTTACTTAATTTTAAAGCCTTTAAAAATGGCTCAATTTACACCCGCACAAGCGTATTCAGCCATAGCGCTTTACGATATCATGCTCTTTTAAATTTAAATTAACTTTCAGGGCATATAATGACAACGCACACACCGCCTTCCCACTCAGCCAACACAGTTGAACACACCTCTCTTTTTTACGTAATATTTATATCGGCTGTGGCTGCTATTGGTGGCTTTTTATTTGGTTTTGACTCGGGCGTTATTAACGGCACAGTGTCGGCACTCGGTAATGCATTTAATTCTAGCAGTGTAGCTACGGGCTTTAATGTAGCGTCTGTGTTATTAGGGTGCGCCCTAGGTGCGCTTGCTGCGGGGCCGCTGGCTGATAAGTTTGGTCGCCGTGCAATTATGATCATCACCGCGATTATTTTTGCCATTAGTGCATTTGGGTCGGGCATTAGCGAAAGCTCTGCGGAGTTTATTTTTTACCGTTTATTTGGTGGTTTAGGTATTGGTGCGGCATCGGTATTAGCGCCAGCTTACATTGCAGAAGTTGCGCCACCAGCACTACGTGGTCGTTTGGCTACATTACAACAACTCGCTATTGTATTGGGTTTATTTGCTGCTTTTTTAAGTAACTACTTAATTGCTGATGCAGCAGGCAGCGCGCAAAATATTTTAATGCTTGATATAGCCGCTTGGCGCTGGATGTTTTGGGCTGAGCTTGTGCCTGCTGTGTTGTTTTTAGTGGGTGTTTTGTTTATTCCGGAGTCGCCTCGTTATTTAGTGGCGCAAGGTAAAGTAGACGATGCTAAAGCAGTATTTAGTAAAATATCGAACGACAATGCAGATAAACAAATAAGCGATGTAAAACGCTCATTGCATAGCGACACAAAGCCAAGTATTCGCGATTTATTTATTGATAACAGTAAAAAAGTACACCCAATTGTTTGGGTGGGTGTTGCGCTGAGTGTATTTCAGCAATTTGTGGGTATTAACGTGGTGTTTTATTACGGCTCTGAGCTTTGGCAGGCCGCTGGGTTTGACGAGTCGCAATCGCTATTTATAAATGTACTCGCAGGTACTACTAATATTGTATCAACCTTTATTGCCATTGCCCTAGTTGACAAAATTGGCCGTAAACCACTGCTCTTAGTAGGCAGTATTGGTATGTTTATTAGCTTAAGCGCGCTTACTTATATATTTGGTAGTGCAGGCCTTGATGAAGCAGGCAAACTTGCCCTTAGCGATAACATGGGTACGTTTGCACTGATTATGGCTAACTTATTTGTGGTATTTTTTGGCTTAAGTTGGGGCCCTGTTGTATGGGTATTATTAGGCGAAATGTTTAATAATCGTATTCGTGGTGCAGCCCTTGCTGTTGCAGCTAGCGCACAATGGATTGCTAACTTTGCCATTACCATGACCTTCCCTATTATGCTGGCTAACATTGGCCTTGCCGGTGCTTATGGCTTTTATGCGTTATCGGCACTTATAAGCATATTTTTTGTTGTTAAATACATAAAAGAAACACGCGGTAAAACGCTCGAATCTATGTGATTTTTAAAAGCGGTGATATTAATCGCCGCTTTGCTTTTACATACAATGGCGTTATTTAAGAGTGATTGTTTGGATGAGCTAAACGTTAATTAATAAATATATTTTAAACTGCTGTTAATACGTAAACGCTCCTTTTACCAGCAAGCTTTTACTACCAAAGTTTATAGCTACCGATTGCATACTTAAATATCACTATAGCTCAATACGTTAGCGAACCTTTTAACTTAAGTTAAGGCTGAATAGCAATCTACGCTCATTTATTTTAACTTTATAGCCATTGCCGTATTACCTTTTATTATAACTAATCTATTTAAATTCCTTTTTAGAATATCAAAAATTAGCTATTGTCCGCCCATTCCAACTTTATGTATTTACTAAAATGAAAAAACAGTTAGTTTCAGGCTTAGCTTTAACGTGTGCGTTAGGTTCGTTCAGTGCATTTGCTACTAATGGTTATTTTACTCACGGCTATGGCATGACCCACAAAGGCATGGCTGGCGCAGGTGTAGCGCTGTCAGAAGAGTTAATGTCTGGCGCTAATAATCCAGCAACCTTTTTACCTAACGGAACAGAGCTATCACTGGGCTTAGAGCTTTTTTCACCTGAACGAAAATATACTGCATCAAAAGTAGATACTTTTTACCCTGGCGCATTTTATCTTGAAGCAAAAACACAAAAAAGCGACAACACCGTATTTGCAATTCCAGAGTTTGCTATTGGCCATCAATTAAATGAAAAAGTAAATATTGGCTTATTAGTTTATGGCAACGGCGGTATGAATACCGAGTACGGCGCAGAATCCTCTCCTGAGGGGACTTTTTACGCTGGTACGGCAGGCGTTGATTTAAAACAACTCTTTATTAGCCCAACAGTAAGCTATGAGTTGAATGAACAAACACGCCTTGGTGTATCCCCTATTTACGTGGTGCAACAGTTTGAAGCGCAAGGGCTTGGAAACTTTGCTCCTTTTTCGCAATCACCCCAAGCGCTTACAAATAATGGCACCGATACAAGCACAGGCTTAGGCATTCAACTAGGTATTAGCCAAGATATAAATTCGTCATTAAGCTGGGGGGCAAGTTACCGCTCATCTGTGTCTATGCAAGAGTTTGATAGCTATAAAGGTTTGTTTGCAGAGCAAGGCGGATTTGATCTACCAAGTTCGTTTCAACTTGGCGCAGCCTACAAGCTTACCCCAAGTAATCAGGTTGTATTTGATTGGCAAAAAATAAATTACAGCGAAGTAAAAAGTATTGCAAATCCAATCAGTAACTTGGTGTCAGCACCTTTAGGGGCTAACGCCGGCGCTGGGTTTGGCTGGAACGATATGACTATTTATAAGCTTGGCTATCAGTGGCAACGTACATCGCAACAAAAAATTCGTTTTGGGGTATCTTATACCGAGCAACCTATTCCTTCATCAAACGTTTTGCTTAATATTTTAGCCCCGGGCGTTCAAGAGTGGCATTTTACTACTGGCTTTAGCCATTCTTTTACCAACAAGGTACAATTAAACGCTATGGCTTTTTATTCGCCAGCAAAAAAAGTAACGGGTGCTAACTACTTAGCGCCTAATCAACAATTATCAATCGAAATGAAACAAACCGGTTTAGGCGTTTCTATTGTTTGGGAAATTTAAAAATGATAACAGAATTCACCCCAGTATCGGCTGCAATAGGCGGGGCATTAATAGGTATAGCGTGTACGTTATTACTGGTTTTATACGGAAAAATTGCGGGCATATCAGGCATTGTTAAGTCTGTATTCGCTAAAGCAAATTCAGACTCTCGTTGGCAGTTATACTTTATTTTAGGGTTGTTGTTGGCAGGAGTGGCTGTAAGGGTATTTGCGCCTTCTTTATTAGAAGGCGAATTGCAATTACCGCCTTGGCTTATTGTTGTTGCAGGGCTTTTAGTTGGCGCTGGTACAACGTTAGCTAATGGGTGCACAAGTGGCCATGGTGTGTGCGGCATGTCGCGCTTTTCTACTCGCTCTTGGGTTGCAACATGCACATTTATGCTTGTCGCCTTCATTACAGCAAACCTTGTAGGATAAATAATGAAAGCAATTATGATGGTTGTTATAGGCTTTATATTTGGCTTAGGACTTATTATTAGCGGGATGACAAACCCTGCTAAAGTGATTAACTTTCTCACGTATGGAAACCAATGGGACGCAAGCTTAATTATAGTGATGGCTGTTGCCATGCTAATAATGATGCTTACATGGTTATGGGTTGCAAAAAAAGAGAAGCCACTTCTTTCAGGAACGTTTAATTTAAGTGATTTAAAAAAAATTGATGCGCGCTTAATTATCGGCTCGGTACTTTTTGGTTTAGGCTGGGGTTTAAGTGGTATATGCCCAGGCCCGGGTTTGGTTCAATTGGTGTCTCTTAAAATGGAGTTTTTATTATTTTTTGCAGCCGTGCTAGGCGGTATGTGGTTAGCCAAAAAAGTATAATATTTGCTGCCGACTAAACTCGGCAGCTACTTTTACCCAAACAAAGGTACATAACTTGCTGCAATATATATAAAACTATATTGAACAGGTTTAAGTTATGCTAAATAAAGCGCTGGAATTTTCTAACAGCACACCTTGGTTAGGCGCAGCGTCCTCCCTTTTACTTATAGCTATACTACTGTTTTTAGTTCGTTTTTTTGTGATGTACTGGCTAAAAAAATGGACTTCAAAAACCAAATTTATATTCGATACTTTACTAATAGAGTCAATATCTAAGCCGCTAACACTGTGCACAATTATTGTGCTACTCACCATTTTAGAGCACGACACCTTCATTATTAGTACTTCTATTTCTCAACAAATTCCTTTTAATAGCATTAATATTGTACTAGCTCTACTGGCACTTATTATGTTTTTAGACCGCTTTATTATTGGCACTATTAATTACTATGGCAAACAATCTGCCGTTGTTTTTTAATTCAAAAAGCATAATTAAAGGCGTGATACGCGTTACATTATCATCCGTAGGAATACTAGTATTAATGGGCACGTTAGGTATTTCTATTACACCCATTATTGCCTCGTTAGGTATTACATCACTGGCTGTTGCCCTTGCTTTACAACCTACCCTCGAAAACTTTTTTTCTGGCGTGCAGCTAGTGATAGATAAACCCATAAGAGTGGGCGATTTTATTGAGCTTGAATCAAAAGAACAAGGCTTTGTAGATCACATAGGCTGGCGATCTACATGGGTTAAAATGCTACCTAATAATATGATTATTATACCTAATAGCCAATTATCTAAATCGCGTATTATTAATTACTTTTATCCTGAAAGAGAGCTAAGCGTCCCTGTAGATATAAGCGTGCATTACGATTCAGATTTAGAATTTGTTGAGCAAGTAACACTTGAAGTGGCTCGTGAAATACTTATTTCACACGAATGGGGCGTTGATGATTACAATACCTTTGTGGTTTTTCATACCTTTGACAGATCAAGTATTAACTTTACGGTTATGCTGCGCGCAAAAGAATACTTTAATCGCTTTTGGGTTAAATCTGCTTTTATAAAAGCCCTGCATAAACGCTATAAAAAAGAAGGCATTGTAATTCCCTTCCCTATTACGGCTATTAACACTACACAAGAATCCGCTAAATTTAATAGTGATAAAAAGGTGCAAGGCGATACTTAAAACAAAGCGCGAGAGACACTCGCGCTAATAAGTATTAAAACTTGTAGGTTATTTGCCCAACAATTTCACGCGGGCTACCCGGAAAGTGACCGTTACGCTGGCTAAATCCGCTTACAGCATATTCCTTATCAAACAGGTTGTTAATATTTACACTTAGTAATACGTCATCAAAGCGACTCGTCCAGCTCATATCAAATACGGTAAACGGTTTTACTTTTTGACCACTGGTACTCAGTTGCTCACTTACGTAATTTGCACCAAATGCAATTGATGAGTCAATTGAATCAATAGCGTAGCGAGTCCATAAACCTGCCTGGTGGCGTGGTGCATTAGCAAAGCGCGAACCATCTCCAAATGTATTTGAAAGCGTATCACCCGTTACGCCGTCTACCACTTGCGTATCGTTGTATGCGTAGTTAGCCGTTACGGTCCAGTGCGCTGATAAATCGCCGACTAAAGTTGTTTCAAATCCTCGGCTTTCTACTTCACCTATATTTAAAAGTGCAGCAATGCCATCCCCCGCTCCCGTATCGTCAGGGTTGCTCATTACCACGTTTTCTTTATTAATTTGGTAAATTGCAAAGGTGCTCATTATTTTGCCGTCGAGCCATTGGTTTTTCATACCCAGCTCGGTTTGCTTACCGGTTTCTGGTTCTAAATTACCTTCGTCTTCTACATCTTCTTGGTCCGCTGATGATGTAGGGTTAAAGCTCTCTGAGTAGTTAATATATACCGATGTGTTTTCTACTGGCTGATAAGTAACAGCAACGCGCGGCGTTATGTCGTTATCTGAGTAACTAAAACCAGTTTCTTGATTAAACTCTTTAAAATGGTCATAGCGCAAACCTGCAATTATTGTCCACTGCTCGCCTATGCTAATTACGTCTTGCGCGTATACACCAAATCGGTCGGTATCTACGCCATCGCGGTTCATGTCGGTAAGGTTATAAGTACTTGGATCGGTTTCACCGTAGTTTAAATTAAAAATATTTAAATTAGCGACGCCATCGGCCTCATATCGAGCACGAAAGTAGTCATATTCGGTATCAACGGTGTGGTAATCACCACCAAATAAAAACTGATGGGTTAATTGTCCTTGTCCAAAGTTATAAACAAAGTCGGTGGTTACACTTGCCTCTTTATTGGCACGAAATTGCTTACGGTATTCACGCTTAATCGTTTCATCGTCAATATTGGCAACGCCATCACCGTTTACATCTACCCAGCTTTGCGACTCATGGTAGGCTTGGTCTCGCTCGTTATCCATGTAACGAAACGTAGTACTTAACGAAAAATCATCATTAAAATAATGGCTAAGTTCTGCTTGAAGCACCAAAGCTTCCATATTTTGATAATCAAACGACTCATTGGCGTTATAACTTGGGTCAACTAAAAAGTTGCCGTTGTCATCTACCGGTACGCCACGTAAGCGGTTTCCGCCTAGGTCTTGTTTAATGTAGTCAACACTTGTGGTTAGGGTTGTTGAATCTGTTAAATCAAATAACAATCCACCTGTCAGCTCGGTATTTTTTGAGTCTGCATTGTTACGAAAGCTGTCTTGCTCTTCATAGTAACCACCCAATCTATAAGCCATTGTATCGCTTAAACCACCTGTCATATCAAGTGATGCACCACGGGTGTTGTAGTTACCTAAAGTAAGCTTTAGTTCGCGTTTTTGTGTGTAGCTTGGCTTTTTGGTTACGTAATTAATCATCCCACCAGGTTCGCCACCGCCATACAAAGCAGAGGCAGGCCCTTTTAATACTTCAACACGTTCAACATTAAATAACTGCGGTACACCAAAGCCCGAATATGGGTCGCCACGCACACCATCATAAAATACATTGGCGTCATCTCTAAAACCACGAAAAGTTACACCTGAGTAGCTGTATTCACTCACACCCGCAATTGAGCGGTATAAATCGGTAATGTCGCGCGCTGCTTGGTCAATAATAAGTTGCTCGGTTAATACCTGCGCAGATTGCGGAAGCTTAATAAGATCTAAATTAGTTTTGGTACCAATTTTACTTTCGGTTTCTAGGTAAAATTGCTGGGCACGGCCAGTTACTTCTATTTTTTCAATATCGTTATTTTGCTCGGCAAATGCCACATTAGAAAAAGCAGAAAAAGACGCAGCAATACTGAGCGCCAAATATTTTTGGTTAAACATATTGATCCAAAGAAGAGGTTTATAAAACACTGCGAATGATAACGACTATCATTAACATGTGCAATGTAAATAATTTCATATTCATCCTTATTTTTCGAATGAAGAGTTTTTGAGTAACACACTAAATTTGCAGCTCAGCATTAAAAAAATTAATTAGCATTACTGGAATACAAAATTGATATAATATAACATACCTTTAATTGTAATTTAGTAAGATTATTAAATGATAAATAAACTGCCCGTCACAGTGTTATCAGGTTTTTTGGGGGCTGGTAAAACCACTGTACTTAGCCATATTCTTAATAACAGGCAAGGTAAAAAAGTGGCTGTTATAGTTAACGATATGAGCGATATAAATATCGATGCAGCCACTATTAAAAACGATGTATCGCTCAATCACAGTAACGAAAAGCTCGTTGAAATGAGCAACGGTTGTATTTGCTGCACCCTACGAGAAGACTTACTTGTTGAAGTGGGCAAACTTGCCAAAGATGGGCGTTTTGATTACCTCGTTATTGAATCAACCGGTATTTCTGAGCCATTACCTGTAGCCGAAACCTTCACATTTGCCGATGAAAATGGCGTATCACTGGGTGATATTGCCACCCTTGATACTATGGTAACGGTGGTTGATGCCGTTAACTTTTTAAACGACTACGAACAAGCAAATGATTTACAAGATACTGGCGAATCGTTAGGAGAAGACGACGAGCGAAGCGTAGCCGACCTACTTGTTGACCAAGTTGAATTTGCCGATGTAATCTTAATTAGTAAAACTGATTTAATTACAAACGATGAATTAAATAAACTCACTGCCATTTTAAATACGCTTAATACTCAAGCTAACATTATTCCTATTTCAAACGGCCATATTAATATTAACGAAGTGCTAAACACGGGTTTATTTAATTTTGAACGTGCCCAACAAGCACCGGGGTGGCTTAAGGAAATGCGTGGTGAACATATTCCCGAGACTGAAGAGTATGGTATTAGCAGCTTTAATTACACTGCGCGCCGCCCATTTGACCCAGAAAAGTTTTATAACTTTCTTCATAGCACCGAACAATTTGGCAAACTTATTCGATCAAAAGGGTATTTTTGGTTAGCAACACGCCCTTTATTTTGCGCGCAGTGGAGCCAAGCAGGCGGTATAGCTCATTACGGATTTGCTGGTATGTTTTTTAAAGCCATCCCCCAAAAAGACTGGCCTACAGAGCCTGAATTGCTTGCTGACATAAATAATAAATGGGTAGAACCCTTTGGTGATATGCGCCAAGAGCTTGTGTTTATTGGTCAATCATTAAATAAACAAGCGATGATTAAAGCGCTTGATGACTGCCTACTACCAGAAGATGCGGTACTTAAGGGTAAGGACTTTTGGAGAACCTATAACGACCCGTTTCCTATTTGGGAGGAAGAGTAATGAATGCCCTAGCCCCAATAACTGCGCAAATAAAGCCTGCGGAACCGCTGTACCGAAAAGCAGCTAAAGAGTGTGACGCCGATGTATTGCCACAAATTTATAACCAAGACACTAACATTGTTATTTGGCAAAGAGACCTTGAGCAAACATTAACAAATGCAGTTAATACTCTTATTAGCGCAAATGCTTTAAAGCCACTAGAACTTGCGGTATCGCCCGATGATGCGTTTGATCAATTAATAAAAACGCTTAAGCCAGAAGATAATAACCGCGATGAAGTTAAAGCGCTGTGTGAAGATATCGCACTGTTGGTTGAAATGTTTTGCTGCCTGTTTGATTTAAAACGCGCCGGTTTAAGGCTAAAAATATTAGATAAACCCATGTGCCCGCGTTTTCATGTAGACAAAATTCCGTGCCGGCTAGTTACTACCTATCAAGGTGTTGCTACGCAGTGGTTAAATCACAGCGATGTAAACCGCTCAAAGCTAGGTACTGGTAATTTAGGTAAACCCGATGAAGAGTCTGGCTTATTTAAAAGCCTAAATAATATTAATCAACTCAAGCAAGGTGATGTTGCCCTGCTTAAAGGCGAGTACTGGGATGAAAACGAAGGTGCAGGGCTTGTACATCGCTCACCAGCGGTGGCTGCAAACGAGCAACGCTTATTACTTACGCTCGATTTTATCTAAAATTTGTTGTGGTGATAAACGCTAAGCTAGTGCGCGTTTATCACCCTAGCGATTACTTCGTACAAACCTTGTGTATTTACAGGTTTAGATACAAAATCGTCCATGCCCACACTTAAACAGCGCTGTTTATCGTCTTCGTAGGCATTAGCGGTAATTGCAATAATGGGCACATGTGCCTTAGTGTTTGCTTCGTTAGCACGTATTGTTTGTGTACATTCGTAACCATCCATATTTGGCATTTGGCAATCCATTAAAATTAAGTCAAAGGTGTTACCCTTAAGCACTTTTAACGCTTCAATTCCATCGTTAGCCATTGTAAGTTGTATATGAGTTGGCTCTAACATTTTTGCAATTACTTGGCGGTTTATGGGGTTGTCTTCTACCAATAGTAATTTTTTGCTACCAAGATCAGGTACTGATTGCGACTGTACTGCGGCTATGGGCTCTATAAACTCAGCTTTAGGCGCATTAATGTAAAACTTAAGCATGCTGCCTTTACCGGGCTGACTATTTAAAGATATTCCACCCTGCATTTTTTTAATTAACCCTTGGCTAATGGCCAAACCAAGCCCGGTACCACCGTATTTACGTGCAACACCTACATCAGCTTGTGTAAACTCGCTAAACAATAACGATTGCTGATCTTTTGCTATGCCTATACCGCTATCAGACACACTTACAAATAACTGCTGGCCACTGTAATCAAACGATAAACGTACAAACCCGCGCTCAGTAAACTTATACGCGTTAGATAATAAATTAATAATAACTTGGTTTAAGCGTAAATCATCTACGTTAATACAATCTGGCAAGGTGTTGCTGCACTGAACTATAAACTGCACGTCGTCAGAGCTTACAATGGGTGAAAACAACGATTTAATATTTTCGATAAACGGCGCTAAATTTGTAGGTCGCGGGCTAATTTGCATTGCATTAGCCTCAATTTTAGAAAAATCTAAAATATCGTTTAAGATTTTTAATAAGTTTTGAGCACTTTTTTGTTGCGTATCTAAAAGATCTCTTTGCTCGTCGGTTAACGAACTATCACGCAGCAATACCTCACCCATGCCCAAAATACCGTTCATTGGGGTGCGTAGTTCATGACTCATATTTGCTAAAAACTGCGATTTAGCCACATTAGCTAAATTAGCACGCTCTACTGCTTGCTTAAGCTTGTTAGTTTGCTCAGCAACTTGTTTTTCTAGCTGCTGGTTAAACTCACTGAGTTGTTTGTTTAGGTCTTGGTTTTTTATATTTGACGCTTGCAGGTTTTCTATTGAATGCTGCAGCGCAGTGGCTAGCATTTCAAACTGCTGTTGTAGTTGCAATACTTCTTGCCAACTTGAATCTGTATTAAAAGTATGTTTTTTTGATTTATTAAAGCTTTGCATTAAATTAGTTAAACCACTAATTGGCTGCACTAATAAGTTTGCAAGTTGGCGTACAAACAGCACCACCATAATAATTAGCATAGCGCCTAGCAAGATACTTGGCAGCCATGCTTTGGCTACAGCCATACTCAAATGTTTACGATTATAAAAAGTGATTACTTGCCATTTGCTCTGCGGATTAACATATCTAGAACTATGGTAAACCTCATTATTATTGGAGCGAAATAAATTTTTATCGCCCATATTAGGCGTATTAAAACCATCTTCGTTAAAGTCGGTTAATATTTTAAACTGCTCAAGCGAGCTAAAAACCACTTTTTGTTTATCATCCAGTACAACTAACTCGCCAGTATTTTCAAATAAATTAGGAATAAACTGCTCTAATCGTCCAAGCTTTAACGACCCCTCTACTACGCCGAAAAACTCACCATCACGATAAATAGGTGCCGACAGCGCAACAATGGCTTCATTGCCAAGCCCTCGCCCTTGAAACACACCACCGCTATAACCGAGAGGATATTGCTTAGCCTGATTAAAGTACTCGCGATCAGTGACATTACGCTGCGCCTTAGTTAGCCCCGCTATAAGGTTATTAGGCGACGTTATTTCGACGTAGCCGCTAGGGTTTGCATACAAGCTTGTAGCAAACCCTGGAAATAGATTCATTAGCCTTTTTAACTGCTGCTCACTATCTGTGCCCGCGCTTATGGCGTCGCTACTCATTACAATGGCATTTTTATGAAACGTTAAATAATCACTTAATTGAGTGCTTATATATTTGGCTTTTTCTTCAAGTTGGGCGTCTACCTCATACTCTAACCGAGAGTGGTGATCGTTCACTAAAATTACACTGGTAAGCAGTATAACCAATATAATAATAACGCTTACAACATAGCTAAGAATGCGAGCAAGAGGCCTGCCCTGATAGGCACGGCTGGCGTGGGGTACAAATACACTAAATAAATCAACTAAAGCTAAGCTAATTAACGCATTTATGAGGTACTTTGATATTGCAACAACTAGCGTTAACCATGGCAGACCAATAAGAAACTGCCCTATTCCCCAAATTATAGGTAAACCAACTAACAGCCAAAAAACAGTACCAAGAGGGAGTATGGGTTTAGAGCGGCGTAAACAAAAAGTGTAAAGCCAAAAAAGCTCGAGTAAATAAACAATACTCGGCCAGCAATGCCCCCACCTATAAAGTAAAAAGCCAGATACAATCGCAAGGCTTAAGCACGCATAACGCAGCCCAATAAACACTAAGCTACATAATACAAATACTTGCCCAAATAAAAACTCAGAACTGTCGAAAAAATATAACGGCGAGAGGTTAACTAAACCCCCTAGCAACCCTAATAAAACAGCGAGTGTCCACTTACTTCTTTGAGGCATTACTTCAACCCTAGAGTACTTTGTTAACACGCAGTGTTAAATTAATATAATTGCTACATTATTGCGTACAAGTTAAAAGTTGTCTAGCGAGAAAAGGAGCTGGAAACTATTAGGTATTATGGATTAATTTAGTGAAAAAATATATATATTAAGGAGTTAGCGATATACACCCAATGTTGCTTGAAGTATAAGTTGGCATAACCAAACTCGGTTTTATTGCTCCACAGCGACAAAAGTGGAAGCGTAAGTTGACATAAAGTTGAATCATAAAATGGCATAAAGTGACTGGTTTTCTTAAATTAAAAGCTCCTGATACCAAAGCCAGTTTTTTAATGCTAAAAAATTCCGATTAATTTAGTAGAAATAGATATTTCTCATTAAGACTTAAACACCGTTAAGTTTCAATTTTTGATGGTGAAGAAAATGATTGGATAAATTTTATGGGATATCTATGTCGATGACATGACGTACCGATTCGCAACAAACGATTATATTAGCACATCAAGAATAGTGGAAATATCACCTCAGAACCAGCTAATCAAAACTGTCAGTGGTAGCCTTTATCAAGTTATTGGAAAAGGCAAAAAGCCGAAGTGCAAATATGAGTGAGCCATTTAACAATTTGGTTAATGCTAAATTATGTCATCTTATGCTTCTGGTTTATGCAATCTTTTAGTACAAATATGTCAACTTATACTTCAAACAACACCCAAATGAGGAATTTGGGTGGCAGTCTTACCAGCCACATCTCGGCACACACGTCACAAACTGTGGCTGCTCCCTTCCGGGCCTGACCAGGTTCGCCTGCTAGTGTTGCGAGAGGACCAATAAGACTACCATTGAGGGCCTTGGTTGGCGCGGGAAGGATTATCTCTACTTTTGCTCTGTTATTCAAGGGATAATCTAAAAAGAAAGTGCGATTGCATACTTCATATACAATCGCGACGTATTTAGCTGTTTTAGTGCGTATTAATTGTTCTCTAACTGCGCTTTTATATTACGAAGTGCTGCTTTTACTTTTTTCATGTTTTCTGGACCCATACGTAAAAGCTGTTTTTGCGCAGCAGGTAATTGCTCCCACTCCGAAAACGCATACTGATACGTCACTGAATCGCGAAGTAACGGCAAGTCACCTTCAGGCTCTGGCGTATCAAGTAATAAATCGATTGCATCGGTTAGCGTTTGATTAAACTCATCATCTCCATAACCAATTTCACTGTATGCATTATTTATAAGTGGCTTGTACTCTTCGTACATGCGAACGGCTTGCGCTGCACTCATACTGGTAAATATTTTCACATACGGGGTATAACGCTCGTAGCTGTTAGGGTTAATTGTGAGGATATCCCCTTCATTAACGCTAAATTTCTCTTCTGGCTGTACAACAGGCGTGTGCTTTTTAGCTACCTTACCTTTAGCTAGGTTATCTACAAATACAACACCACGGCGAATTACATCGTCGGTCACCATTAGGCTCATTACTGAGTCGCTTAGGTACTCATCCATTTTAGCAACCACAACTGCATCACTTTCGTTAAGTGTTGGTAGTGGCTCTACTTCAGGCTCCGGCTCGCTCGGGCTTTGTACTGGTACTTCAAGCTCGGCTGGTTTTTCTGGCATTACAGATGGCGCGTCTACCACTGGGTCGTTCTCGGGTTTAAGCTCCATCATAGGTTGCTCTTTAACTGCGGGCTCTACCTCAGTGCGTGTTTCTTGCTCGTCACTTGGTGTGAGCAATACGAAGGCGGCCGCACATGCTACGACTATTAAAATAATAACGGCGAAAAGAATATTGTTATTAGGTGGACGTTTTTGAACATCTGATGCTTCTGGTTTATCTGACATACGAACTCCATAAAAATTAAAATGCGATATCACTTAGAGTACGCTAAGTGGATTAAATTCATTCTTACACAAATACTATGACATTTTATAATACGGCAATTATAGCAAAGTAAGTTACCTACTAAATTGGGTGATTAAATAATGTAATAAGCATTAGGGCAGTTATCCTTTGATTCTTCTAGCTTAAAGACTTACAGTTAATAAATAAAGTAAAGACGTAGAACAGTTTAACCACCAATATGAAAATCAAGCAAGTTGATCCACAAAAACCTAAAACTGCCTTATTACTTACAGGTGGTGGCGCACGAGCTGCTTATCAAGTGGGTGTGCTAAAAGCGCTAGCTCATAGTATGCCTCGTACTGCTCCATTGCCATTTAGAGTAATAAATGGCACCTCCGCTGGCGCTATTAACTCTGCTGCATTGGCATGTTACGCTTCTTGTGCGCATTTGGCTGTACGAAAGCTCGAATCAGTTTGGAAAAACTTTTCAACCTCTATGGTCTATAAAAGTGACTTTTTAAGCGTGTTTGGTCATATTGCTCGCAATATCTTAACGAGCTTTCAGTCAGAGCATATTAACCACCCACCAGCGAGCTTACTAAATAACCGCCCTCTGCGTAGTTTATTAAACGAGATTTTAGATTTACACCGCATTGAGCGCAATTTACACCGTAATTATTTAGATGCGCTGTCTATTACAGCCTCAAGTTATACAACGGGTGACTCGGTTGCATTTTTTCAATCTAATACGCAAACATCGTGGCAACGTGCTAAACGCGAAGGCCGCGCAACTCGTATTAATGTTGAGCACTTAATGGCATCAAGTGCCATTCCTATGGTGTTTCCAAGTGTAAATATTTATAACCATTACTTTGGTGATGGCTCTATACATCAACTTTCTCCGCTGAGTCCGTCGATTCATTTAGGCGCTGAAAAAATATTTATTATTGGGGTAGACCAACCTAAAGAATTACACCCGCCGGGTTATTCGCCACATTATCCTGGACTCTCTGCTGTTGCGGGGCATTTACTAGACAGTGTATTTACCGACACTATGCAATCGGATTTAGAGCGTTTGGCTCGTGTTAACCGAACATTAGGGCTATTACCCGCGCGTGACAAACATCAAGAACTTAAACAAATAGATACCTTTGTAATTAACCCATCGCAAAACTTTAATGCTATTGCAGCACAGTATTACGACGATATGCCTTGGGCTATTAAAGTATTGCTACGTACCATAGGTGTTAAAAAACATTCGCAATCGAGCTTAACCAGTTATCTATTGTTTGAAAAACGCTACACCCAGCATTTAATGCAAATTGGTTATGAAGACGGTATGAAAAAATTACCGGAGATACGCAAGTTTTTAGAACTAGATTAAGCTCAAACAGAAACGTTATTCTATTCCGTCGAGAAGGTAGTGCTCTACCCGCTCAACACGCCTTGGTTTACCTTGTAACACTAAAACGTCATTAGCCAATAAGGTTGTTTGTGCTGATGGCGTGTCTATTTCGGCTCCTTCTCTGCGCAGCGCTTTTACCAGTACCCGACGCTTTTCTAAATTTAGATTTTCGATTGTTTTATTAACTGCATAAGCTTTATCAGGCAGAGCAACCACATGTAAGTACTCTAACCGGTCACTTGATGTATCTTCGTTATCTTTAAAATAGCCTGCATAAAAGCTTTGCATTAACGGATAACGATTACGACGCTCTTTACTTACTCTTCGCACAATACGCGTCATCGGTACGCCCGACATAGACAACACATGCGACACGAGCATTAAGCTTGCCTCTAACGACTCAGGTACTACTTCGGTTACACCTAGCTCTTTTAAATAATCTAGCTGGCTATCGTCACGGGTACGAATGAGTATTTTAACATTGGGTGCTATTTGCTTTATGGCATCAATAACAACTTGTGCATGATCAAACTCTGTAAAAGTAATAATAACCAAGCGAGCTCGCTCTACTCCTGCGCACTTTAAAATATCTTTTTGTTTAACATAGCCAAATATGACAGGCTCACCCGCCGCTTTGCCTTCTTGTACTAAAATTGGGTTACTTTCAATCGCAACATAGTCAATTGCTTCGGGCTTTAAAAAACGCGCTATAGTTTGCCCTACTCGTGAAAAACCACAAATAACAACATGGTCGCTATAAAGCGCACTACTTTGTGGCTCACTCTCGAGCGCCAAACTTGGCCGATCGAGTATGCCTAAACGCTTTAAAATAAATGGCGTTTTATCAATCAAAAATGGGGTAAATGCCATTGAAAGCACACCAAGGGCAATTAAAAATGAAGCTTGCTCTGAGTTTAATAATTGATGCTGGCCAGCAAGTGCAATAAGTACAAAGCCAAACTCCCCCATTTGCCACAGCATAATGCCACAGGCGAGTGAATCTTGGTTTCGCTCATGCATTAGCCGCGCGCTAAAGGCTACCACTGCAATTTTTAATACCAGTAAACCCAGCAAGGCACCAATAATTATTACGATATGCCCCAGTACAAATAAAATATCTAGCTGCATACCCACAGTAACAAAAAATAGCCCCATTAAAATATCGCGAAATGGGCGTATATCGGCCTCTAACTGATGCCTGTAATGGCTCTCACCTAACATCATTCCGGCTAAAAAAGCACCTAGCGCCATAGACAAGCCAAACATATACGTTAAAAAGCCTGCAAACAACGCGACTAATATGGTGGTAAGTACAAATAACTCATCGGTTCGTACTTGCGCTATTTCTTTAAACACAATGGGCAATACCCATTTACCAATTGCCCAAAGAAGCACACATACAAATGCGCCTTTACTTAGTGCAAACGCTAAAGCCCAGCCAATACTTTGAGAGTCACTTGATGCAAATAAAGGAAGTATTATTAACAGAGGAACAACAGCAATATCTTGAAAAAGTAGAACACCAACGGCTAATTGCCCACGGCGCTGATTAAGCTCACCCGTTTCTTTTAATAGCTTAACTACTACAGCGGTTGAAGAAAGCGCCATAATTGTGCCGATGGTAAAACTGGTGAGTAATGAAAAGTTTAAGCAATATAGAATAATAATGAAGAGTAAACTGGTTATACCTACTTGTAATGAGCCCAAACCAAATACTAGGTTTCGCATTGCCATTAGTCGAGAAATAGAAAATTCTAGCCCTAAACTAAATAACAAAAACACAATACCCAATTCAGCTACAAACTCTATTTCGTGAGATTGTGCAAGCCAGCCAATACCATGACTACCGGCTAAAACCCCCGTTGCTAGGTACGCTAAAATAGGCGGCAAGCCAATGCGCTTAAAAAACCACACAAAAAGAACTGCCGCGACTAATAAGCCAAAAATTTGAGCATTAATACTTTGCAAATGCAGCCTCGCGTTTAAATTAAACTAGTAGCTTGTAAGTAAATATAACAACCATATGTTTTTCATGCAATTTTAAAATATGGCACAAAAATAGCTTAGTTATTGCAAAGTAACACCCTCGGGGGAGAATTTAATGGAAAACGTCCATATTTTGACGCAGCGTGTGTCTGGTCGCGGTGATTTTTTGCCGTTTTCGGCTGAACACTCACCTACAAATGAAATAACTGAAACGCATGAACTCGTCGCAGAGCTACAAACAAGCTTAGTGATCGAGGATGTTCTGGCTATTTACGCTAAATTTGCAAAACAATTGCTCAATTTTTCTGGATTGCAGTTTCAATCAACTTTAGGTACTGCTCAAACATCACAAAGTGATACAAATAGTACACCCTATATTTTTGATTTAGCGATTAATAAAGACCACTTAGGGCAGCTAATTTATTTTAGTAAATTCCCACTTGGTCACGCAATTGAGAAAAAATTACATACATTACATAGTGCGCTGGTTTATCCACTTCGTAATGCGATGATGTATAGCCGCGTACTAAAGCTTGCCACAAAGGATGCGTTAACCGGTTTAAATAATCGTAGTCAATTTAATGACTTTTTACTTCAAAAGCTTGAAAACTGTCGCCGTTATCAACGCCCATTTAGTTTAATGTTGCTTGATTTAGATAACTTTAAACAAGTTAACGACAACTTCGGCCATAAAATTGGTGACGATACACTTAAAGAATTTTCAAAAGTACTGTGTAGCAGTATACGCGGCACTGATTCGGTATTTAGATTTGGTGGTGATGAGTTTGCTTTACTTATTGAAGACCCTGAGTTTACAACTAATAAAGTGATTGCTGAGCGTATAATGTGCTTAGTAAGAAAATCGCCATTAATGTCTAAGTATAAAGTAACAACCAGTATTGGTTTTACTTTAGCTAACAGCCAAGATTGCGAAACTGAGATATTTGCTCGAGCCGATAAAGGTTTATACAAAGCAAAGGCATCAGGTAGAAACTGCGCAAAAGCATATTAGCCTTTACTTAACTGCATTAAATAAAAAAGCCTAGCTTCCCCCGCTAGGCTTTGCACATACCAATTTATAAATAAACAACGCAGCACAAAAACCAAAAAAGAACCCGCTAATTAAATTAAGTAATGCAGTAATAGTCGCAAGCGGTGTAAATAATACTAAAAGCAGTGGCAGACTCACGCCTAAAATAAAAAACAATCCACCTTTACCTAACCAATAAGCTAATAAAAGTACTGCAGATGCAATCCCACCAGCGACTGCATAACCTAACGTAACTATATTTAACTCAAGTAAAACATTAGCGATAACAGCAATAAGCGCTGTTATTAGCATACCCATTGGCGCTTTTTTTACTAACGATAAGCCAACATGCGGCTGTTTACTCATTTATTTACACTCCCAAAAAATACCATTTTCATCAACATGCTTAGCGCTTATAAAACAACCAACCACTTGAACTAATTCATCATTATAAAAAATAAGTGGCACACTGGCGCGTAGCCACGGCGCTATTTTTGCATCTTTAAACCAATGCTTAACTGTATTACTACCAGGCTTTTTAAGTGGTTTAATACGTGCGCTATTGCAATTAAAGCGCACTATTACTTGCTCATTTGAGTGTGGAGGTCTTACTCCAAAACCAATGCTTTTAATTAATAAGCGCCCGTCTGCAAGTTTTAGCTGCGAATGATTTAGCTCAATATCTGTTAATACTTCACTTGGTGTTACAAAATACAAATAACCTTGATGACGACGTATTTGCCCATAGAGCAAATCAATACGCATTTGCGCGTCGTTTTTTGCGCACATTGCTTGATTAATAATTTGCTCAAGCTGCTTTTGCGATGGCATGACCTGTGTAAATAATGTAAGCCACGCACGTACTATATTTGCAATACGCGCTGAGCTGTATTCGCTTATTTGGCTAATGCACAGTGCTTGGTACTCGTTAATACACTTATTTAAATCAAGCTGAGTGTACTCATCAAGTAGTGTTTGCTGTTGTTGTAGTAGCTCAATACTTCGTGCTGTACATTGTTCAAACCCAGTAAAACGCTCGGCTAACACAGGTACTATTTTTGAGCGTAAAAAGTTACGGTCAAAACTTTCATCTGTATTTGAGTCATCAGTTATGTGGTTAATACTAAAGCGCGCCGCAAACGCTTCTATATCGCTTCGCTTTACGTTTAACAATGGCCTAAAACATACACGGCCACTTTGCAGCAAACGCACTTGGTGCATGGCGCCAAGCCCTTTTAAACCCGAGCCACGCTTTAAGCGCAGTAAAAACGTTTCTACTTGGTCGTTTAAATGTTGGCCCAATAAAACAATGCTGCCTTGTGGGCTTAGCTCATCAAGTGCTTTGTAACGTGCATCGCGAGCTTGGGCTTCAAGGCTCGTACGCGACTGCTGCTCAATTACAACTTTTGCGACTTTAAAAGGCACATCAAGCTCAATACATACATTTTTGCAAAAGCGTTGCCAGTCATCGGCATACTGGCTCAAGCCATGGTGCACATAAATAGCCGATACATCAATTGCAGGGTTATCGGCTCTTAAAGCACGCATTAAATGCAGCAACACCACAGAATCAACACCACCAGAAAGCGCCACAGTAAAAACAGTGTTACCTTGCTCAATATAGCTATTTAGTGATTTTTTTAATTGCTGATAAATTGCTGTTGTATGCATATGGCCGCACTTTTATATAAAAACTCTGAACATTTTAAAGCAAAAAAGCCGCATAAGCGGCTTTTTTTAACAATTAATGTGTTTAGCAATAACCAAACGACATTAAACGTTTGTAACGTTGATCAAGCATTTCTTCAAGCGTAAGCGCTTGTAAGTCTGCTAGGTCACGCTTAAGGCGTACTTTTAAGTTACGTGCCATAGCATCGTAATTACGATGTGCACCACCTAGTGGCTCATCAACTAAGTTGTTGATTAAGTCTAGTTCTTTAACGCGCTCTGCGGTTACACCCATTGCTTCTGCTGCAAGCGGTGCTTTGTCAGCGCTTTTCCAAAGAATAGACGCACAACCTTCAGGCGAAATTACAGAATAAGTGCTGTACTGCAACATGTTAACTCTGTCGCCAACACCAATCGCTAATGCACCACCTGAACCGCCTTCACCAATAACCGTACATATTGTCGGCACTTTAAGTGACGCCATTACTTTTAAGTTACGTGCGATTGCTTCAGATTGACCACGTTCTTCAGCGCCAACACCTGGGTATGCACCTGGTGTGTCAATAAAGGTCATGATTGGCATTTTAAAACGCTCAGCCATTTCCATTAAGCGTAATGCTTTACGGTAACCTTCTGGCTTTGGCATACCAAAGTTACGTTTAATTTTTTCAGCAGTATCACGACCTTTTTGTTGGCCAATAACCATTACCGGTTCGCCATCTAAACGCGCAATGCCACCTAAAATAGCTGGATCGTTAGCAAAAGTACGATCGCCAGCAAACTCGTCAAATTCCGTGAAAATGCGCTCGATATAATCTCGAGTGTAAGGACGCAACGGATGACGTGCTAACTGTGATACTTGCCAAGCGCCTAAATTAGAAAAAATCTCCTGTTTTTGTTTGGCACTTTTTTCTTTTAATTTGCTGACTTCCTCTTCTAACTCAAGGTCTAATTCGCCAGCGCGGCTGATACTTTGTAATTCTTCAATTTTTGCTTCTAATTCTGCAATTGGAAGCTCAAAATCAAGATAATTGAGGCTCATGCTCTAAACTACCTAATTAGTTAAATTCTAGTTCTACATCTTGCGCAGCCATTAGTGATAACTTATGGATTAAGTCGTCACTTGGCGTAACACACCATTCGATCCCAAGAGTTAATTGCGCCAACGCATCTGGACGTTGGTAATAAACCTTGATCGGACACGTTCCCATTTTATAGGGTTCGAGTACTTTTTGTAATTTATCGAAGAAACCTGCCTCGATTTGCACCATGTTCAGCGTCATTTTAATCGCTTTAATACGCTTTTCACGCGCTTGAGCAATGGTGTTTATTTCTCTGGCGGTCATTGTAATACCACCGGAGAAGTTATCAAAGCTGACCTGTCCAGATATTACCAAGATATTGTTAACTTGGAGCATATCTTGGTACTTTTCAAACTCGTCTGAATACAAGCGTACATCAATCCGTGCACTCTTGTCATCTAAAGTTACTAAGGCCCAACGATTTCCTTTTTTATTAATTAATACTCTAGAAGCAATAACTAAACCAGCTGCCGTTGCAAACACATCACGATTAGTTGGCTGTAAATCAACTATTTTTCCGCTAGTGTAATGCCTAAGCTCACGGCGGTACTGATTTATTGGATGCCCAGTTAAATAAAGGCCTAGCGTCTCTTTTTCGCCATCTAACCACTCGTTATCAGTAAGCCCTGTGGCTTTAATAAAAGCTTGTTCAACTTCATCAGGCTCAGTGGCTAATAAACCAAATAAGTCACTTTGTCCTAATTGCTCAGCTTTGTTGTGTTGATCGGCCGCACGCATAGCATCTTTTAAACTGGCTAGTAATGTAGCACGCCCAGATTGGGTTTTCTCTGGTCCTAATTGATCCAAAGCACCTGCGTAAATTAATTTTTCAGTAACACGTTTATTTAAGCGTTTTAAATCAACACGGGCACAAAAATCAAATAAATCTTTAAATGGGCCGCCTTTTGCACGCGCTTCTAGGATTGCATCAACCGGTGCTTCACCCACGCCTTTTATCGCGCCAATGCCGTAAACAATTTCACCTTCAAGGTTTACTGTAAACTTAAACTCACCTGCATTTACGTCTGGTGGTAATAAGGTGAGCTTCATGTTTTCACATTCATCCACCAAAATAACTATTTTGTCGGTGTTATCCATATCGGCCGACATTACCGCAGCCATAAACTCTGCAGGATGGTGCGTTTTCATCCACAATGTTTGATAGGATACGAGTGCGTAAGCTGCTGAGTGAGATTTGTTAAAACCGTAACCTGCGAACTTTTCTACCAAGTCGAAGATTTTTATCGCAAGCTCGCCGTCAATGCCGTTATTTCTTGCGCCATCTTCAAATGTTGAACGCTGCTTTGCCATTTCTTCGGGTTTTTTCTTACCCATTGCACGACGCAGCATGTCGGCGCCACCTAGCGTGTAACCTGCCAGTACTTGCGCAATTTGCATTACTTGTTCTTGATACAAAATAATGCCGTACGTTGGATCAAGTATTGGTTTTAAGCTTTCGTGCTGATACTGCGCATCTGGGTATGAGATTTCTTCGCGGCCCAGTTTTCGGTCGATAAAGTTATCTACCATGCCTGATTGCAGTGGACCTGGTCGGAACAAAGCCACAAGTGCAATCATATCTTCAAAGCAGTCGGGCTTAAGGCGGCGTACTAAGTCTTTCATACCACGCGACTCTAGCTGGAATACAGCGGTCGTTTCGGCTCTAAGTAGCAACTCAATACTTTTTTTATCATCCAGTGGAATGGTGTTTATATCAACGGGGTCTTTACCTTGGCGCTTCATGCGCACATTGGTCATATCGACCGCCCACTGCAATATAGTCAGTGTACGTAAACCCAAGAAATCGAACTTAACTAAGCCGGCTGTTTCTACATCGTTTTTATCAAACTGTGTTACTGGAAACTTACCTTCGTCATCGCAATAAAGCGCAGCGAAGTCGGTAATAGTGGTTGGCGATATTACTACGCCACCCGCATGTTTACCGGCATTACGTGTACACCCTTCAAGGATGCGACACATGTCAATTAAGTCTTTTACCTCATTGTCGCCATCGTAGGCTTCTTGCAAGCGCGGTTCTACATCAAACGCTTTGGCAAGTGTCATACCGGGGTCACCCGGAATCAATTTTGAAATTCGATCAACAAACCCGTAAGGATGGCCAAGCACTCGCCCTACATCGCGTATTACCGCTTTTGCAGCCATGGTACCAAAGGTAATAATTTGCGAAACCGCATCCCGACCATACAAAGCCGACACGTGATCAATTACTTCGTCTCGTCTATCCATACAAAAATCGACGTCGAAATCGGGCATTGATACACGTTCAGGGTTTAAGAATCGCTCAAAGAGTAAGTCAAACTCAAGTGGATCAAGGTCGGTAATTTTAAGCGCGTACGCAACTAACGAACCTGCACCTGAACCACGACCAGGTCCAACTGGAATATTATTATCTTTACTCCACTGAATAAACTCCATTACGATTAAGAAGTAACCTGGGAATCCCATTTGGTTGATTACACCGAGCTCAATTGCAAGACGCTCATCGTATTCAACACGTTTTACTTTTCTATCTTCTTCGTCGGGGAATAAAAACTGTAGTCGTTCTTCAAGGCCGTCTTGTGACACTTTAACTAAAAAGTCTTCAATTTTAAGCGAGCCGGTTGGGTAATCAGGTAAAAAGTAAGTACCTAATTGCACAGTTACATTACAACGCTTAGCGATTTCTACGGTATTTTGTAGGGCTTCTGGAATATCGCTAAACAACTCAGCCATTTGCTCAGGTGTTTTTAGATATTGTTCTTCAGAGAACCGTTTAGGGCGGCGCTTATCATCGAGCGTGTAACCGTCAAAAATAGCAACACGAATTTCGTGCGCTTCAAAGTTTTCTGGCTTTAAAAACACCACTTCGTTGGTGGCTACAACCGGTAGTTGCTCTTTAGCAGCAAGCTCTACCGCCATGTGCAAGTAATCTTCTTCAAGCGGTCGATTGGTGCGAACAAGCTCTAGGTAGTAGTTATCGCTAAAATGCTGCTTATAAAAACTAACAACCGATTCAATTACAGTCGGATTATTTTTTAATAACGCTTTACCTAAGTCACCGTCTTTAGCGCCTGAGAGAATAATTAAGCCTGCTTTTAGCTCAACTAACCATTCGCGGTCAATCACAGGGCGATGAAATACATGCCCACGCTGATACGCTTTAGATATCAGCAAGGTAATATTTTTATAGCCGTCATTGTCTTTGGCTAATATGGTTAAGCGGCTTGGCTCATCAGGAAACTCTGGGCTACGAACCCAAAAGTCAGCACCCACTATAGGTTTAATACCTGCATTATGCGTGGCGCCATAAAAACGCACTAAACCACAAAAGTTCATTTGATCAGTAATTGCAATGGCTGGCATTTGCAGCTCTTGCGCTTTTGCGACGATTGGCTTTGTTTTAGCAAGGCCATCAACCATCGAAAAGTCTGAATGAACTCTTAAATGAACAAAATCAGGAGCAGCCATGCTTAGCCCTCACCATTGGCTTGCGCCAAAACGCGCTGCACAGGTTTAAAGCTTTTACGATGCTCGTCAATTGCACCGTACTGTTCAAGCGCTGCAAAGTGCGCTTTAGTGGGATACCCTTTGTGCCCTGCAAAACCATATTCTGGGTGGCGTGCATCAAGTTCAAGCATTTCGTCATCGCGCGCTACTTTAGCTAAAATAGACGCTGCTGAAATTTCGGCCACTAAGCTATCACCTTTAACAACAGCTTGTGCTGGCATAGTGAGTTTTGGCAATCGATTACCATCTATAAATACAAATTCAGGTTGTGTGCTTAATGCCTCCACTGCGCGAGTCATGGCAAGCATCGTTGCGTGCAAAATATTTAACTCGTCAATTTCTGTTGGACTGCAGCGTCCATACGCGTAGCACAATGCTTTTTCTTTTATTTCAACTGCAAGTGCTTGGCGTTTTTTATCCGTTAACTTTTTAGAATCTGCTAAGCCTGCAATTGGTTTAGTGGGATCTAAAATAACGGCGGCAGTGACTACATCACCAACAAGTGGGCCGCGCCCTACTTCATCTACACCAGCAATTAAGGATACATTGGGTCTATCAATCTGCATTTATTAACTCCGCCACAGCATTGGCTGCTTGTTCACTGGCATTTAATCTGATTTTTTCGTGAATAGCTAAAAAGCGTGCTTTTAGCTCTTTGTTATCTGTGTTGAGCATAGGGGTAAGTGCGTTTGTTAAGTTAGTCACATTACACTCGGTTTGTAAAAACTCAGGCACTAGCTCTTCGTCGGCTAATAAATTAGGCAGCGAAAAGTACTTAATATTAAACGTAAATAAAGTTTTAAAAATCCAATAGCTCAAAGGCTTTATTTTATAGCCCACAACCATTGGTTTTTTATAAAGCATACCTTCAAGTGTTGCTGTGCCCGAGGCTAATAAAATAGCATCAGCAGCTTGCATCGCTAATTTTGATTGCCCATCAAGCAGGTTAACATTAAGGTTTGGTGCGGTAGCGTTTAATATATCACTAAACTGCGCTTTGCGTTTTTCGTTAACCAACGGCACCACAATTTTAAGATTGGGGTTTTTAGCTTGCAGCTCAGCAGCTGTTTTAATGTAAGTCTCGCTTAGCAAACCAACTTCAGAGCCTCGACTACCAGGTAGCAGCGCCAGTACTTTGTCATCAAGGCTTAAGCCGAGTTCTTCTCGTGCTTTAGTATCGTCGTGCTCAAGTGCTATGTCGTCTGCCAAGGTATGCCCCACAAATGTACATGGCACTTGGTGCTTATCGTAGAACTCTTTTTCAAATGGTAATAATGCTAACACCAAGTTAGTGGCTGCACTTATTGTATGAATGCGCTTTTCGCGCCACGCCCAAACAGACGGACTTACATACTGTACGGTTTTAATACCCGCATCTTTAAGTGGCTTTTCTACACGTAAGTTAAAATCCGGTGCATCAATACCTATAAATACATCAGGTGGGTTATCTACAAAATGCTGCACGAGTTGTTTACGTATTTTAAGCAAACGTGGTAAACGCCCTAGCACCTCAACAAGCCCCATAACCGAAAGCTCATCCATGTCGTAAAGTGTTTTACAGCCCTGCGCTTGCATTTTAGGTCCTGCTATTCCTTCAAAAATAGCGTCCGGAAAGTGTTTTTTAAGGGCTTTAATTAAGCCTTCACCTAAAATATCGCCCGACAGTTCACCTGCCACAATACCAATTCGTAGTTGTTTTTTATCTTTATTCATTTGATTTTATTTCACAAGTAAACCAGGCGTTCATGCTTGTTAGTTTACCGTGTTTTACTGTTTGGTTAAACGCTTTAAATAACTGGTTTTTTATCACGTAAGTTAAGGCTTTATGTTGTTTGTTTTTAATACTGATGTAGCATAGGAAATATATATTAAGTTTTACTAATATGTATGTTGACAAAAATTGCACAAACGTAAATACTATTACAAACTTTCAGTAGTTACTGAAAGTTCATTAAATTTTAACTTTGCCAATAAAATGTTGCCCTGTTAATCCGTCACTCTCAAGGAGCCAATAATGATAGATGAAACCTTTGTGGATCTATCGCGATTACAGTTTGCTGTTACCGCTCTCTTTCATTTCTTATTCGTACCGTTAACTATAGGTATGACCTGGATTTTAGTTATTATGGAATCGGTTTATGTTATGACCGGTCGCGAAATTTATCGTGATATGACTAAGTTTTGGGGAAAATTGTTTGGTATTAACTTTGCAATTGGTGTGGCAACAGGCCTTACCATGGAATTTGAGTTTGGTACTAACTGGTCTTATTACTCCCATTACGTAGGTGATGTTTTTGGGGCTCCCCTGGCTATTGAAGGTTTAATGGCATTCTTTTTAGAATCGACCTTTGTGGGTATGTTCTTTTTAGGCTGGGACAGGCTTTCTAAACGCCAACATTTAGGCGCGACCTTTTTAATGGCCATTGGTACTAACATGTCGGCGCTGTGGATTTTAATTGCCAACGGTTGGATGCAAAACCCAGTAGGCGCTGAATTTAACTATCAAACCATGCGCATGGAAATGACCAGTTTTGCAGAGCTTGTGTTTAACCCTGTAGCCCAAGTTAAGTTTATTCATACTGTATCGGCAGGTTATGTAGCAGCGTCTATGTTTGTTCTTGGTATTAGTAGCTGGTACATATTGAAGGGTCGTGATTTAGCATTTGCTAAACGCTCTTTTTCAGTCGCATCAGGCTTTGGTTTAGCGTCAATTTTGTGTGTAATTTTACTCGGTGACGAATCAGGCTACGAAGTAGGCGAAGTCCAAAAAGTAAAACTTGCCACAATTGAAGCTGAATGGCACACAGAAGAAGCTCCGGCTGCGTTTACCGCATTTGGTTTTCCTGATTCAGAAGAGCAAGTAACACATGCGGCGGTTAAAATACCTTACGCACTTGGGTTAATTGCTACGCGCTCACTAGATGAGCAAGTAACGGGTATTAACGACCTAGAAAAACAACATGAAGTACGTATTCGCAACGGTATGATTGCTTATGAATACCTTACAAAACTTAGAAACGGTGAAGATACGCCAGATAATATCGCCAAATTTAATACTCTAAAAGATGATTTAGGCTATGGCTTGCTACTTAAGCGCTACACACCAGATGTTGTAGATGCTACTGAAGAACAAATTCAAAAAGCTGTTAAAGACTCTTTTCCTAAAGTAGGCCCTATGTTTTGGTCATTTAGGATTATGGTTGCCTGTGGTGTGGCCATGCTAGGTGTATTTATATTGGCATTTTACTACAACGCACACCGCGTTATTGAGCAAAAACGCTGGTTGTTATGGGCTGCCGTATTGAGTATTCCACTACCTTGGATAGCGATTGAGTTTGGCTGGATTGTTGCCGAGTATGGTCGTCAACCTTGGGCTATATCTGAAATACTGCCGACCTTTTTAGCCACGTCGTCACTAACAGTAAACGATATTTTAATTAGCTTAACTGGGTTTATTGTTTTCTATACTGGTTTAGCCATTGTGGAAGGCTGGCTGATGATCCGCTTTGTTAAGCAAGGGCCAAGCTCGCTACATACTGGTAAGTATCATTTTGAATTACCAAGCAAAGCTGATAAAACTGAAGGAGAGCAATCATGATTTTTGATTATGAAACATTAAAAATGCTTTGGTGGTTGATCATTGGTGTGCTGCTTATTGGTTTTGCTATTACCGATGGTATGGATATGGGCGTTGCTATGTTGCTCCGCCTCGTTGGTAAAACAGATTCAGAGCGCCGCACAGTAATAAACACAATTGGCCCGCATTGGGATGGTAACCAAGTATGGTTTATAACTGCAGGCGGCGCGTTATTTGCGGCGTGGCCTATGGTTTATGCAGCTGCATTTTCGGGCTTTTACTTTGCCATGATGCTAGTACTCTTTGCTTTGTTTTTTAGACCACTTGGATTTGATTACCGCAGTAAAGTAGACTCAAAACGCTGGCGTAATAACTGGGATTGGGGCTTGCTTGCAGGCAGCGCAATTCCAGCATTAGTTTTTGGTGTGGCGTTTGGTAATTTATTTTTAGGCGTACCGTTTAATATTGATAACCTTATGCGTGTTAGCTACCAAGGATCATTTTTTGGCTTGCTTAACCCATTTGGATTACTTGCAGGTTTAGTGAGTATTACCATGTTAGTTGCGCATGCGGGTATGTGGTTACAACTTAGAACAGCAAGTGTGGTCGCAGAGCGTTCGGGTCAATATGGTCGCTATTCTCTTATTGTGTTTATCGTGTTATTTGCTGCAGCTGGTTTTTGGGTGGCTAACTTAACGGGTTACCAAGTTGTATCTATGGCTGATACACAAAGTCATGCAGACCCTCTAGCTAAAGTAGTCACTACAGCGCAAGGTGCTTGGTTAAGTAATTACAGCACCCGTCCGTGGACAATGACCTTCCCTATTTTAGCCTTTGCAATGGCATTAAGTGCACTTGTGTTTTCAAAATTAAATAAACCTGCACTTGGACTTATTTCAACAAGCTTAATGTTAATTGGCGTAATTATGACGGCCGGTGTTTCTCTGTTCCCATTTATTATGCCATCGAGTAACAACCCTAATATTAGCTTAACAATTTGGGATGCGGTATCGAGCCATAAAACGCTCAATATAATGTTTGTTGCAGTGTGTATTTTTGTACCACTAATTTTGTCCTACACCACTTGGTGTTACGTAAAAATGTGGCGCAGAGTAACGGTAGAAGAAATTGAAAACAACACTCATGGTAGCTACTAAGGAGACTAAACAATGTGGTATTTCGCTTGGATTTTAGGTGTACTTTTGGCCTGTACCTTAGGTGTAATAAATGTAATGTGGTACGAATTTCATCAAAATAAAAACAGCATTGCTGATGATGAACAAGCCATGCACGATTTATTAAATGATGCTAACAACACAAAAGATGACGACTAACCCCCGACCAGATCGCGCGCAGCAGCAATCACTGCGCGCTTTTTTAAAGCGTCAAAGTAAACCCGCTGCAGTGTGGTTAAAGTTAAGCATTGCACTGGGTACTTTTAACGCATTACTGATGATTGCAGGTGCTTATTTACTGGCTCAAGCTATTCATAATGTAATGTTTGAAGGTAATAATTTAGCCCAAGTCACTCATTTATTATGGCCCTTAGCAGGCATTATTTTATTGCGCGCGGTGTTTTTAGCGTTAAGTGAGCGCTTAAGTGCATTTGCTGCGCTTAAAATAAAATCGGCTATGCGCCAAACACTTCTCCATAAGCTCAGCTTACTTGGGCCTAGTTATATAGAACAACACGGCCAAGGCGCTACATTAAATACCCTGCATAATGGCGTTGAAGCACTTCACGACTATTATGCTAAATACTTGCCAGGTGTTGCTTACAGCGCGCTTATTCCGCTGGCAATATTGGTAGTTATTTTTCCGACAGATTATAAAGCTGGGCTGATATTTTTATTAACCGCCCCACTTATTCCTTTTTTCATGATTTTAGTAGGCTCTAAAGCCGAAGCTTTAAACCAAAAACGCTGGAAGCAACTTGCTGTACTGGGCAATTACTTCTTTGACCGCGTGCAAGGTTTAACTCAGCTAAAACTATTTAATGCAACATGTACCGAGCTTAAACAAATAGCTAAAATTTCAGATGATTTTAGACACGCGACACTCGATGTTTTAAAAATCGCGTTTTTATCATCATTTGCACTTGAGTTTTTAGCCACTATTAGCGTGGCACTCGTTGCCGTAATTATTGGTTTTAGACTATTTTTTGGCACTCTTGATTTTGCCACTGGCTTTGTGGTGCTACTTTTAGCGCCTGAATTTTATTTACCACTGCGCCAACTAGGTAGTCATTACCATGCACGTTTACAAGGTATTAGTGCGGCGGCCGATATGGTTGCGATTTTAAATGCCCCACTGCCAAGTGACGAAAATGCGTCAGTAACTACAAGCGCACCTGAAAACAATTTAACTTTAAATACAATTAATTCAATAAGTATTACCGACCTTAATTTTATATACTCTGGTAGTAACGAAGGGATTAAAAATATAAATTTAACATTGCCAAATAAAGGCTTAATTGCAGTTGTGGGCAGTAGTGGCTCAGGTAAAAGTACGTTGTTTGATTGTCTATTAGGGTTTCACCCTGAGGTGATTAACAACCTATCTATTAATGATCAGAGTTTAAGTACAACCGATATTACTTACTTGCAAAATAATATTGCATGGATACCACAACAAGCGACGCTATTTTACGACACCATTGCTGCCAACATTAAATTGGCCAAACCCACTGCCACACAGCAAGAGCTTGAACACGCGGCAAAACAAGCTGGTGTGCTTGAATTTATTAATACCCTACCCGATGGTTTTAACACCCAGATAGGTGAGCAAGGTGAAGGGCTTTCTGGCGGTCAAAAACAACGTATTGCACTGGCTCGCGCATTTATAAAACAAGCACCAGTCTTAGTGCTTGATGAGCCCACTGCGCACCTTGATAGTCAAACAGAGCTGCTTATTCAAGATGCTATTAATGAATATGCTAAAAACAACTTAGTATTAGTTATTGCCCATAGATTAAATACCGTTAAACATGCCAGCAATATCATTGTGATGCACGATGGAAAAATAGCTGAGCAAGGTCACTTTGAAACACTTGCAGCGCAAAATGGTGCATTTGCTGACTTACTAAAAACGGCTGAACAAGGGGTGGTGCATGCGTAATTTTATTCGTTTATTAAAACTTTGTGCTCCTCATTACAAAGCTATGCTATTGGGTACATTTTTAGCGACGATTACGGTATTAGCTAATGTAGGCCTGTTGGCTATATCTGGCTGGTTTTTAGCATCAATGGCCGCTGCTGGTATTGCGGGCGTACAAATGAATTATTTTACTCCTGCCGGCACGATTCGTTTTTTAGCTATTGTGCGAACAGCATCGCGCTATGGCGAACGCCTAGTTACTCATAACGCCACGTTTTTATTACTAAGTGAAATACGTACCAATGTATTTGCAACGTTAAGCAAGCTTAACAATGTTGATTTAGCAATGAGCCGCAGCGCTGATCTAGTTAACCGATTACAAAACGATGTAGACGCACTCGACAAATTTTATTTAAACGTTTTACTTCCTATGCTGGTCGCTCTTTTAAGTGTGCCAATCATCATGCTGTTTATGTCGGCCTATAATGGCAACGTCGCCCTTATTTGCTTTACTGGCATTATACTTATTGGTGTGGTTATACCTGCCCTACTCAGCATAAAGCTCACTAAAAACAGCCATAAAGAAACACAACTTAGTGCACAACTTCGCTCTGAGCTTTCAGATACACTTACAGGCCTTAGAGAGCTTAGTATTTATCAAGCCCGTTCGCAGCAACTTAATAAGTGCGACGAATTAAGCGAGCAGTACAATCAGCAATTATTTATTCGCCACAAAGCACTGGCAAACTCAGATGGATTAAGCTTGTTGGTTGTTCAATTAGCCATGCTTGCTAGCATAGTAACCATTGTGCCGCTGGTTTACGCAAGCAGTATGGTAAATGTAGAACTTGCTATGTTAAGTTTATTTGTACTGGCAAGCTTTGAAAGCGTATTACTACTACCCAACGCGTTTATAGAGCTTCCAAATGTTTTAAAAGCAGCAGAGCGATTGTTTACACTTGAAGATAAAGCAGCTAGTACGCAAATTAAAAGTAAACATGTAGACATTGATGAAAACTTTAGCGCGCAAAATCACACGTTAGTACTTAACAATATTAGCTACAAATATGGTGAACAAACAGCGCTAACTAATATCAGTTTTGAACTAATGCCTCAGCAAAAAGTAGCGATTGTAGGTAGAAGCGGCAGCGGTAAAACGACGCTTGTAAATTTACTTACTGGTTTATGGCCTTTGCAACAAGGCAGCATAACGCTAAACAATCAAAATAGCGTTGTTGACTTACATTCGTTAAATAATGATATACGCGCACATGTTATAAATATACTCGCCCAGCAGCACCATATTTTTGATGGCACATTAAGTGAAAACTTACGTTATGCCGCGCCAAATGCAACTAAAGAGCAAATGATTGAAGCGCTCGCATTAGCTCAATTGAGCCCATGGTTTAATGAGCTAAAAGAAGGTTTAAAAACAAGATTAGGCACTGGCGGGCGTAACGTGTCGCAAGGTCAATCTAGGCGTATAGCCATTGCCCAAGCATTACTTAAAAACCCTACTATTTTAGTTCTTGATGAACCAACAGAAGGTCTTGATAATCAATCTAAGCAAGGGGTAATGCAAGCAATAATGCATGTTATGAATAACGCCAGCGTGCTTACAATTACGCACGATCCCGCTCTACTTGCTCAAATGGATAATGTTGTATGGTTAGAAGGCGGTAAAGTAGTCGCACAAGGCTCTCATAAAGAGCTCAGTAGCACTTATCCCGACTATATTGCGCTAACTACCCGGTTTTAAAACCGTTACTGATACATCAATAACGCCGACTTTAGGGTCGGCTATCTTTTCAAACATACTCTTTGATAAATCAATAATACGACCTCGCACATACGGGCCTCTATCGTTAATTCTTACCGTGACTGATTTATTATTAGCGAGGTTGGTAACAACGACCTTAGTGCCAAAGTCGAACTCTAAATGGGCTGCTGTGGCGGCTTGTTGGCTAAAGCGCTCTCCGTTGGCAGTTGTTCTCCCGTGATATTTGTCAGCATAAAAAGATGCTTTACCAACTTGAGTAACCTCTCCAGTAGATGATTTAACAATAGGTTGGCTACTACAAGCGGCTAACGCTGAAGTAATAAAAAGAGTGACAACTAACTTAGGTAAACGCATAGGATGACTTTTATTATACAAATTAGATGCATACTAACTTGAGCTCGCTGAGTATTAACTGAATTAGGTCTAAACCGTGGGCAATAAAAAACCACCTTCGATTTATCATCTAGGGTGGTTTTTTTATGCTTAGAGCAAAACGCGCGAATTATCTTACAATGCCGCGCTCTGAGCTTTTAACAAAGTCGACCATCAATTTCACAGCAGGGTACTTTTCAGCATCTTCACTAAGCGATTCAATCGCTTCGTCTGCACCTAAGCTTTTACGGTAAAACGCTTTGTATGCACGTCGTACAGCCATAATTTCATCACTTTCGAAACCACGACGTTTCATGCCTTCTTTATTGATAGCGGCAGGGCCTGCTGGCATACCAATGGTAGTAACAAAAGGTGGTACATCTTTGTTAACACCTGAATACATACCAATAAAGGCATGTGCACCAATTTTACAAAACTGATGAACTCCCGAATTACCACCTAAGATAACCCAGTCGCCTACATGTACATGGCCGGCCACACTTGCATTGTTAGCAAAAATTACGTTATCGCCAATTACTGCGTCATGTGCAACGTGTGTATAAGCCATAAATAAGTTATTACTACCAATTTTAGTAACGCCTTGGTCTTGAATTGTACCACGGTGAATAGTGGCACATTCACGGATAACATTGTTATCACCCATGATTAATGTGGTTGGCTCGTTGTTGTATTTTTTGTCTTGGCAGGCTTCGCCCACAGACGCAAACTGAAAAATATGATTGCCAGAGCCAATAGTTGATGGCCCTTTAACAACAACATGAGACTCAATAATACAGTTATCACCGATAACAACATCATTGCCAATATAACTATACGGACCAACTGAGACATTGTTACCTAGTTTAGCGCCAGGTTCGATTATTGCTGTAGAATGGATCACTATTAAAACTCTCTTCTCGCACACATAATTTCGGCACTACACACTACTTTGCCGTCGACTCTAGCTTCTGCTGCAAACTTCCAAATGTTGCGACGTTCTTTTAAAAACTCAACGTGAAGATGCATTGTATCACCTGGGATCACTGGCTGTTTAAAACGTGCGTTATCAACAGCAGCAAATAAATATAGTTCGTTTTCACTACGATTTTCTACTGTTTTAAAACCTAATAAACCCGTGGCTTGCGCCATTGATTCTAATATTAGCACACCAGGAAAAATTGGCTGATTTGGGAAATGGCCAGTAAATATAGGTTCGTTTATAGAAACATTTTTAATAGCATGTAAAGATTTGCCAGGTGTAAAATCAATAACACGATCAATTAATAGCATCGGGTAACGGTGCGGTAATAAACTTAAAATTTCTTGAATATCAAGGCTATTTAATTCGTTTGCCAAAATAGCATCCTTATTAGTGTTCAACGTTATGACTTAGCCAATGCTTCCAGCGCTTTAAGACGAGATTTCATGTCTGAAAGGTTACGCAAGTGAGCTATTGATTTACGCCATTCTTTGTTTGTTGTATGGGGCATACCAGATGAGTAAATACCTGGTTCGGTGATTGATTTTGTCACCATACTCATGCCGGTAATTATAACACCATCACATACAGACATGTGACCATTAATTGCAACCATGCCACCAATTTGACAGTTTTTGCCAATGGTAACGCTTCCTGCAAGTACGGTGCAGCCCGCGATTGCGGAGCCTGAATTAACTTCAACGTTGTGCGCTATTTGACACTGATTATCGATAATAACATTGCTATGGATAATGGTATTGTCCAGTGCGCCACGATCAATTGTCGTGCTTGCACCAATTTCAACTTTGTTACCTATGATCACTGAACCAAGCTGAGGTATTTTTACCCATTGCCCGCGTTCGTTCGCATAGCCAAACCCATCACTACCTACAACACTATTTGCTTGAAACAAACAATCTGAACCAATTTCAACATCGTGATAAATAGTCACACTAGACCAAAGCTTAGTGCCAGAGCCTATTTTAACACGTTCTCCGATAAAACTGTTCGGACCAATTTGCGCATTGTCACCTATCACCGCATCAGCTTCAATGACTGCATTAGCCCCTATAGCGGCGCTGTCACTAACAATCGCTGCTGAATGAACAGTGGCACTTGGATGTATACCCGTCGAGGCTGAGCGTGGTGTTGTATCCATAAATTGCGCTAATTTTGCGTAACTTACGTACGGATTCGCAACAATAACTTTGCTACCACTAAAGTACTGAGCATCGGCTTGGCTTACTATTACAGCGCTAGCTTGAGTAGTTTCAAGTTGCGAGCGATATTTTGAGTTCGCTAAAAATGCAATATGCCCAGAATGGGCATTTGCAAGTGTCGCTATTTTTTTTATTTCTAAAGCGCCATCACCCTGAAGTTCGGCGCCTAGAAGTTCCGCAATTTGCGAAAGCGTATAATTTTGCATAGAGTGATTATTTCTTACTAACTGCAGCTACAACTTTAGACGAAAGATCAGTTACTTCTTTAGGGTTAAAGTAAATTGTTGTGTCTTTTACTTTAACTTCGTCGAAGTCGCCGTCTTTAGCAATTTCTTCAATTGTTTTGATTATCACACCTTGAACTTTAGCAAGCTCTTGGTTTTGGCGCGCTTTGATTTCTTGCTCTAAAGGACGACCTTGTTCAGCAAGATTTTTTTGCATGCCTTGAATTTTATCACGTAGTGCATCTTTTTGAGCTTGGCTCATAGTTGTACTTTCACGTTTAAATTTTTCAGCTTCAAAACGAATATCGCCTTGTAACTTTTCAAGCTCTTGACGACGTTCAGCAAACTCAGTTTGTAAAGACTGTTCAATTTTAGCCATTTGAGGAATTTGCTTGTAGATTTCCTGCATATCAACAATACCTACTTTGTGTGCAAATGCATTCACAGAAGTACCCATCATTAAAGTTGCTAAAACTGCTACAGCTGTTGATTTAAATAATTTTTTCACAAAAAACTCCTTTAGAAAGTGTTACTAATGTTAAAGCTGATGGTTTTCGTATCGTCATCTTCTTCTTTTTGCAATGGATACGCAAAACTGATCAGCATTGGACCCATTGGAGAGATCCATTGTAATGAAAGACCGGTTGAAACCCTAAAGCGCATTGGGTCTGAATAGTCATCTAATTTAGCACGTTCATCAACGCCTAAGTTTTGATAGCGGTCTACGTTAAACTCAGTATCCCATACGTTTGCAGCATCAACAAAGAAGCTAGTACGTACAGAGCTGGTATTTTCTTCATCTAAGAATGGCGTAGGAACAATTAGCTCCATACCTGCCACTGCTTTAGCATTACCACCAATACGGCCTTGCGGCACTAGAATATCAAATTCTGATGCGCCACCAATGCTACCGGTTGTAGTACCGTCTGCACCTGGCGTACCTGGAATAGACTGCGGTATACGCGATACAGCACGTGGTAATATTGTATTACGGTCAAAGCCACGAAGTTCCATTTCCGTTATACGGAAGTACTCTTGGAATGGAAGTGTTTGCTCATACCCGTTTGTAGAACCATAACCATTACCATAACCAAGCGCTGCACGCGTTGAGAATACCCAACGGTGGTCATTTGATATAGGCCAGTAAAAACGCGAATCGTAATTCAGTTTAAAGTACTGAAGATCTGAGTTAGGCGTTGTTGCTGTTAAGTTTAGAGTTTGACGCGAACCCGCTGTTGGGAATAAACCACGGTTAACTGTAATACGCGACCAACCAACACTCAGCTCATACTTAGTAAAGTCAAAGCCTGCATCTGGGTTGTCTGGATCTAAGAATGTTTCACGAAGTACACGCGTTTGCTCGTACTCTGCAATATCCGAAAGCTCTTCTTTAATCCAACGGGCGCCAAAGTTAACACGATTTACAGCATCAATTGGAAAACCAATATTTGTGCCTAAACCATAACTTTTTGATTTGTACTCAACAAGGCTAAATTTACTTGCATCGTAGTTTCTGTAAAAAATGCTACTGCCTTGCGATACACCATCTGGCGTAAAGTATGGGTCTGTGTACGATAAGCTTAAGCTTTCAGAACCTGTAGACGTGTTAAGGTTTAAACCAATTTGGTTACCTGTGCCTAAAAAGTTAGATTCTGTTACACCAATATTAAACTGCAGACCTAAGTAAGAACCATAAGCAAGACCAGCATTAAAGCTACCCGCTGATTGCTCTTTTACAGTAAAGTCTACATCTACTTGGTCATCCACACCTGGTACAGGCACTACGTTAAAATCAACAGTTTCCATATAAGGCAAACGTTGAATTTGTAGTTTTGAACGCTCAAGGTTTTGATTAGATAACCAGGCGCCTTCAAGTTGTGTCATTTCACGGCGAAGTACTTCATCAGCTGTATTTTGGTTACCACCAACAATAATACGACGAACGTATACACGCTTACCTGGATTAACCGATAGTGTTAGTTGTACTTCTTGCTTTTCGTCGTCAATTTCTGGAATTGTACGCACTTCAGCATTAGCGTAACCAAAACGTGCTAAGTAGCTTTTAATAAATTCTTCTGACGAAGTAACGACTGAGCCATTGTAAAGCTCACCCGCTCTAAGTGGGATAACACTTTTAATTAAGTCTTCACGGCCAAGCAAGTCACCAATAAAGTCAAAGCCTTTAACGGTATATTTTACGCCTTCGGTTAAGTTAGCTGTAACGTAAACTGATTCACGTTCAGGGCTCACTGATACTTGCGTTGAATCGATATTAAAACGTAGGTAACCACGGTCTAAATAATAACTACGAATTTTTTCTAAATCGCCTTCAATGGTTTGCTTTTGGTAGCGATCGCTACCCATAAACTGCCACCAAGGTAAATCTTGCTGCGATTCAGCAAGTTTAAGAAGCTCTTCATTAGAAAAAAGTTCATTACCTACTAAGTTAATTTGTCGGATAGAAGCTGCATCACCTTCATCAAACTCTAATTTAAGTTTAACGCGGTTACGAGGCAACTTAGTAATACTGATATCTACTTTAGCGTTGTATTTACCAATACTGTGGAAAAACTCAACTAAGCCCTTTTCGATACTATCGATAACGGTTTTATCAAGTGGTTCACCTTGGCGAATATCTTGCTGATCAAGAGACTCATTAAGCTGCTCGTCTTTAATGTCTTTATTGCCTTCAAACTCAATGAAGCTGATGGTAGGACGTTCCGTTACTTTAAAAATAACGTTGTTGCCATCACGAAGGGCTTTTATGTTATCAAAGTGCCCAGAACGATAAAGTGACTTTATTGTTTTTGAAATCGTATAGTCATCAACATTATCGCCTACGTTAATAGGAATATGTGTTAGCGCTGCACCAAGTGCTACACGCTGTAAACCTTCAACTTTCAGGTCTTCAACAATAAAGGAGTTTTGGCCTAGGGCTGCAAAACTTGCACCCAATAAACTTGTTACTGCCAAATGTTTTTTTATAGCCATTTTATTATCTTTATCCTTTACAACTGTATTACCGCATAACACCCTACTAAAGTGGTGCTTTACAATCGTGTTCTAATTAGTAATTTGCCACGCTGTAAAACTACAAACGCGATACATCATTGAACAAAGCGAAACATGTTAGAAAAATGAGCAACAAGGCGCCCACTTTAAAACCAAACTCTTGTGTCTTTTCAGAGACCGGCTTTTTACGAAAAAGTTCAATTATGTAATACATTAAGTGTCCACCATCAAGTACTGGTAAGGGTAATAAATTAAATACACCCAAGTTAACGCTTATTAAGGCTAAAAAGCTTAAAAAGGCCACTAACCCATAGCTTACGCTAGTTCCAGCGCCTACTGCAATGCCCACAGGGCCACTTAAATTCTTAACCGAAACCTGGCCTGTAATTAAATTACCAATCATGTCAAAACTGAGTGTAATTAAGCGCCACGTTTCTTTTGTGCCTCGCACGATACTATCGAGCGGGCCGTAATGTCTAGTCTCTACATAACCATCAGGCCATTGCTGTACAACAGGAGCAACACCTAAAAAGCCTTGCTCAATACCGTTATTATCAATGCGCCCTTTAGGGGTTACTGTAATGGCTTTTATAGTATCTTGTCTTTTTACACTAAATTGTAAAGATTTGTTAGCTGATTGCGTAATAAGATTAACTAATTGCTGCCAATTGCTTATTGTTTCACCGTTTACAGCCAAAATTGTGTCATTAACTTGTAAATTAGCGTGTTCTGCAGCTGAGTCTTTAGTTACGGCGGCAATTGTTAAAGTTGCTTGAGGTCTAAACGGTACAATACCTAACGAGCTTAATGGTGGCACGTCTTGCTGATCTAGTTTCCACCCCTCTAAATTAAGCGTTTTAACACGTGGTTGAAGGTTTTTATCGCGCACTATCACTTCAACGCTTTCTTCACCTAAATTAGACATAAGTGCAAACGTGGCATCTTGCCAGGTCGTTATATCATCATCACCAATTTTTATAATATGTTGAGAAGGCATAATGCCCGCTTGCTCTGCTCGGCTACCCTCGGTAATACTACCTACCACAGGCTTTACCGACTGCACACCCACCATATACATTACAGCAAGAGCAAAAATGGCAAACAAAAAGTTGGCCATTGGACCCGCTGCAACTATGGCAATACGTGCTTGTACAGATTTAGCGTTAAACGATAAATGACGTTGGTTTGCCGGCACGTCATCAACACGCTCATCAAGCATTTTTACATAACCGCCTAATGGAATAGCCGCAATCACATATTCGGTATTATATTTATCGTGCCATTTTAATAGTGGCTTACCAAAGCCAATTGAAAAACGCAGCACTTTAACGCCCATTTTTCGTGCAACCCAAAAATGGCCATATTCATGTATGGCCACTAAAATACCAAGCGCTAAAATAAATGAGCCAAGATTCCAAAAAAAATCAAACATATTAATGCGCCACTTTTGTTATAAATTCTGAAGCGCTAATACGCGCTAATTTATCGCACTCTAAAATTTCATCTAAGCTTTGTACATTGGTATACGTTGCAGATTCAAGCGTTTGTGCATTTATTTTGTATATATCAGTAAAACCAATTTTACCGTTTAAGAATGCACTTACTGCTATCTCATTTGCAGCATTAACCGTTGTAGTCGCGCCCTGCCCTGCACTACACGCATCAATCGCTAATTGTAAATTTGGATAGCGAGAAAAGTCAGGCTTGGTGAATGAGAAATCACATATATCAGAGAAGTTTAACGGTTTAACGCCTGCATTAATTCGCTCAGGGTATGCAAGTGCATGGGCAATTGGCGTGCGCATATCAGGGTTACCCATTTGCGCTAAAATAGAACCGTCATGATATTGCACCATTGAGTGAATAATACTTTGTGGATGAATCACTACGTCTATATCACTGGTGTCGCAATTGAATAACCACTTAGCTTCAATAAACTCTAAGCCTTTATTCATCATAGTGGCCGAGTCTACTGATATTTTTTGACCCATCGACCAGTTAGGATGCGCCACGGCTTCACTTACAGTTACATCTTTTAGTGTGTTTATATCGCGCGTTAAAAACGGGCCACCAGAACCGGTAAGCAAAATTTTACTTACGCCATGTTGCTGTAAATTTTGATCGCCTTTGGCACTTTGTAACGAAGAAGGTAGACATTGAAAAATAGCATTATGTTCGCTATCAATTGGCAGCAAGGTCGCTTTATGTTGTTTAACTTTATCAATAAACAACTGACCTGACATAACTAACGATTCTTTATTAGCAAGGAGTACTTTTTTACCTGCTTCTACTGCACTTAATGTTGGCAGTAAACCAGCGGCACCTACAATTGCCGACATCACGACATCAACATCTGGGTGAGCACATAAGTCGCACATTGCTTGCTCGCCGTGCATAACAAGCGTTTGGCATGGTGTATTAGCTAAATAAGCAGATAACTGCTCAGCGGCTTGCTGGGTAGCCATAATCGCATAAAGTGGTTCGTGTTCAATACACAGCTCAGCCATTTTTTTTGCGTTTTGCCCTGCAGCTAAAACAAAAACATCAAATAACTCTTTATTGCGCGATACAACATCTAGTGTACTTAAACCAATTGAACCTGTTGCGCCTAAAATAACCAGCAATTGCTTTTGGCTCATAAACTAAGAGTCCACGCATAGCACATTACAAACATTGGAGCTGCAGCCGTTAAGCTGTCAATGCGATCTAAAATACCGCCGTGCCCAGGTAAACAACGGCCGCTATCTTTTAAACCAGCTTCACGTTTAAACATGCTTTCAAGTAAATCACCTACCGCAGAGAACAATGCAATAAATGCAGTCATTATCGCGTAGATAGGCCAAACACCTAAATCAACATCGGTAAAGTGACAAAATGCTAAAACAAAAATGATAGAAGCGACTACACCGCCTGCTAACCCTTCAATTGTTTTATTAGGGCTCACTTTTGGCATAAGTTTATGCTTACCAAAGCTCTTACCTGAAAAATAAGCACCAACGTCTGCACTCCACACAATACCCAATACGACTAAAATAAGTACAGAGCCAAAATGTGTTGATTCAGCATATTGCGCACTGCGCAGCGTATTTAGTGCAAGCCATAACGGCACAAGTGTTAATAAACCTGCAATGCCGCGCATTACTAGACCTTCATTCCACGCTTTAGCCATCTCTGGATAGCGCCAAATTAAATAACTAGCAACAATCCACCAAGCAAACGAAAGCGTAAATAAGTAATTCGCATCACCTACTAGCTTGCCACTTTCCCATAGTGATTCAATAGGCCAATGTAAATTAAGCAGGCCAAGTAAGGCTGCAATCAATACAACAAAAGCACCACGTTTGAGCTTATCGCATAAACCCATAAACGCAGACCATTCCCATGCGCCTAATAATACTATTGCACCGGCAAAGTAACTAAATAACGTAAGCGGTGTATAAAAAACCAAAGCTAATGCCGATGGTGCAAGCACAAGTGAGGTTAAAATTCGTTGTTTTAACAAAATGTGACCCTTATTCTATTTAGGTTTGAGCGAGTAATTGTTTTATTTGTTCGCCCGTACAACCAAAACGTCGCTCTCTGGCAACGTAACACGCTATAGCCTCAGCAAATGCTGCTTCATTAAAATCAGGCCAAAGTGTTTCGGTAAAGTAAAGTTCTGCATAAGCAACTTGCCATAGTAAAAAATTACTAATACGAACATCGCCACCAGTGCGAATAAGTAAATCAGGTTCGGCCTGATCTGCCATGCTCATATGCTGTGCTAAGCGCTCTTCTGTAATATCTTCTGCGTTGAGTGTGCCTTGCGCAACTTGCAAAGCAAGTTGTTTAGCCGCGTTAGCCATATCCCAACGACCACCGTAATTAGCTGCAACATTTAAGCGCAATCCGGTATTATTTTCAGTCAGCTTATGCGCAGCGTCTACCTTGCTACGTAATCCTTCAGAAAATCGTGATAAGTCTCCAATAATGGTCAGTTTTACATTGTTTTTATGAAGCTTTTTAACTTCCTTTGTTAAAACAAATAAGAAAAGCTCCATTAAAGTGTTTACTTCGTCTTCAGGGCGGCGCCAGTTTTCACTACTAAAAGCAAATAAGGTTAGCGATTGTATCCCTAATTTAGTACAAAACTGAACAGATTGACGAACTGCGTCTACGCCTTTTTTATGCCCGTACACACGAGGTCTATTTCTAGCTTGTGCCCAACGTCCGTTCCCATCCATGATGATAGCAACATGTTTGGGTAAACATTGCTGTGAAATTGTGTCAGCATCTAGAACCATAAATATCGAGTATTCCATAAAAAAACGCCGCCTAGTATACCCTAGACGGCGTTTCAAAACTAATAATTTTAATAGGTCCTGTCGACCTTTCAGGATTGTAATTTATTCAATCTAGGCAGAACCCTTTGGGCAGCGCGTTTTTAGATTTTATGCATTGCTATCGCCTAATAATGGGAAATAACCACACTACGTAGGCTCTGCCTTGCCTTAAAACCAAACACACTACTACAAATTCAACCTCAAAAGATAAACAGGCCCTACTTAGATTTCCATTAACTCTGCTTCTTTAGCAGCTAATAGAGTATCCATTTCTTTGATAAACTTATCTGTAAGTTTTTGAATCGCATCATCTGATTGACGCGCTTCATCTTCAGATATTTCTTTATCTTTTAATAAACCTTTTACATCGCCATTAGCATCACGACGAATGTTACGAATAGCAACACGACCGCCTTCAACTTCGCCACGTACAATTTTGATTAGGTCTTTACGACGTTCTTCTGTAAGTGGAGGAAGTGGTACACGAATAACAGTACCTGCCGACATAGGGTTTAAACCTAAGTCAGACGCCATAATTGCTTTTTCAACAGCTTGCGCTAAAGACTTATCAAATACACCAATAGCAAGTGTACGAGAATCTTCAATTGTTACGTTAGCAACTTGGTTTAAAGGCGTTGGTGCACCGTAGTACGACACCATAATGCCATCTAGGATTGCAGGATGTGCACGGCCAGTACGAATTTTAGATAATTGGCTACCTAGTGCAGTTACACTTTTTTGCATGCGCGCTTGCGCGTCTTTTTGAATATCGTTAATCACGGTTTAATCCTAATTATTTGATTATTTCATCTGAGGCTTGTGAAGAAATAAGTGTTCCTTCTTCTTCACCCATAATTACGCGTTTTAGCGCGCCTGATTTATTCATATTAAATACGCTCAATGGCATATTGTGATCGCGGGCTAGAGTAAATGCCGCTAAATCCATAACTTTTAATTCTTTTTCAATGATTTCATTGTAGCTTAAGTGGCTGTAAAGCGTCGCTTCTGGGTTTTTAACAGGATCATCACTGTACACACCATCCACTTTAGTCGCTTTAATTACTGTATCCGCTTCAATTTCGATACCGCGTAAACACGCTGCAGAATCGGTAGTAAAAAATGGGTTACCGGTGCCCGCTGCAAAAATAACAACGCGGCCAGTTTTCAATAAACTAATTGCTTCAGCCCAGTTATAAGCGTCACATACACCATTTAGCGGAATAGCCGACATTAAACGACAGTTTACAAATGCACGGTGTAGCGCATCACGCATTGCAAGGCCATTCATAACCGTTGCAAGCATACCCATGTGGTCGCCTACTACGCGGTTCATACCTGCTTCTGCAAGTGAACCACCGCGTAAAAAGTTACCTCCACCAATAACTAAACCCACTTCTACGTCAAGCTCTACTAGCTCTTTAATTTCTTGTGCCATACGGTCTAAAACTTTAGGGTCGATGCCGAAGCCTTCGTCTCCCATTAAAGCTTCACCACTTAATTTGAGAAGAACACGTCTAAAAATAGGTTTGCGATTGATAGTCATAGTATAGGGGCCAACTTTTATTGAATTATGGATAAAAAATAACCGCGCTTATGTTAAACATAAAAGCGCGGTTATTTTAAAGAATTTCTAGCTGTGAAGCAAAACCAAATAGTACTTTAATTGCATCTAATTTCCTTTTGCATCACAAATAGTTAATCTTACTGACCTTTAGCAGCTGCAATTTGAGCAGCAACTTCAGCAGCAAAATCTTCTTCTTTCTTCTCGATACCTTCACCAACTTCTACACGTACAAAGCCAGTAACTGTTGCGTTTTTCTCTTTAAGAATATCGCCAACAGATTTTTTAGGTTCCATGATGAAAGCTTGACCAGTAAGAGAAACCTCACCAGTGAATTTTTTCATGCGGCCAACAACCATCTTCTCAGCGATTTCAGCAGGCTTGCCTTCATTCATCGCGATTTCGATTTGTACTTGCTTTTCTTTTTCTACAACGTCAGCTGGTACGTCAGAAGGAGTTAAGTACTCTGGACGTGAAGCAGCAACGTGCATTGCAACGTGCTTAAGTGTTTCTTCATCAGCAACACCTGCAACAACAACACCGATACGGTCGCCATGACGGTACTCAACTAGGTTTTCACCAGCGATGTACTGCAGACGACGTACGTTGATGTTTTCGCCAATTTTAGTTACTAGCTCAACACGGTCTTCTTCAAACTTAGCTTGTAAGTCTTCGATAGTAAGAGTGTCAGCAATTGCAGCTTCAGCAACTTTATCAGCAAATGCTAAAAAGCTTACGTCTTTTGCAACGAAGTCTGTTTGACAGTTAACTTCTACTAGTACTGCAACACCAGCGTTTTGCTTGATGATGATAGTACCTTCAGCAGCAATGTTACCTGCTTTTTTAGCAGCTTTAGCAGCGCCACTTTTACGCATGTTTTCAATCGCTAACTCGATGTCGCCATCAGTCTCAGTTAACGCTTTTTTACAATCCATCATGCCAGCGCCTGTGCGCTCGCGTAATTCTTTAACTAGGGCAGTAGTTACAGCCATTAGTAAATCCTCAAATCTGAAATCTGGTTTAGATAAGCGGGTTACCCGCTCTACAAGAATAACAAGTCTTCACCTTAAAAAGATGAAGACTTGATGATAGCTAATTACTCAGCTTCAACGAAATCGTCTTTCTCAGCTTGAGCAACGATGTTATTCTCGCGACCTTCAGTGATAGCAGCTGCAACAGCGCTAGTGTAAAGGCTTACAGCACGGATAGCATCATCGTTACCAGGAACGATGTAATCAACGCCGTCTGGGTTAGAGTTAGTATCAACGATTGCAACAACAGGGATACCTAGGTTGTTTGCTTCACGGATAGCAATGTGCTCGTGGTCAGCATCGATAACGAAAAGCGCGTCTGGAAGACCGCCCATGTTTTTGATACCACCAAGGCTCTTTTCAAGCTTTTCCATTTCGCGGTTAAGCATTAACGTTTCTTTCTTAGTTAATTTCTCGAAAGTACCGTCTTGGCTTTGTACTTCAAGGTCTTTAAGACGCTTGATTGATTGACGTACAGTTTTCCAGTTAGTCAACATACCACCTAACCAACGGTGATTTACGAAGAACTGATCGCTTTCTAAAGCAGCTGCTTTAACTGCGTCGCTTGCTGCGCGCTTAGTACCAACGAAAAGAACTTTACCTTTGTTAGCTGCAGCACTTGATAAGAACTTAAGTGCGTCGTTGAACATTGGTACAGTTTGCTCAAGGTTGATGATATGTACACGGTTACGTGTGCCGAAGATGAAAGGCTTCATCTTAGGGTTCCAGTAACGTGCTTGGTGACCAAAGTGAACACCAGCTTGAAGCATATCGCGCATTGAAACGTTTGCCATTTTATAGATCCTCTATAGTTGTTTAGGGTTAGGCCTCCACATATCCCATAGCACCAACACCGAAGTAATTAAACTTCAAATGCACCCAAGTGTATGTGACGATACGTGTGTGTGTTAAAATAAAATTGTGTTTGCCTTAAATACAAAAAATCATTTAAGAATTTATTTGTAAAAAGACGGCGCGCTTTATACCATATTAAAATTAAATACTCAACGTCGCGTGCAAAATTTGTTCGGCGATAAATGTTAGAAACTCAACTTTGGAGCCTCAATGAGCGCTATTATCAAGACCCCTGAAGAAATAGAGAAAATGCGCGTAGCTGGGCGCTTAGCGGCCGATGTACTTGAAATGATCGGCCCTCATGTAGTGCCGGGTGTTACCACCGATGAGCTAAATACACTTTGTCATGATTATATTGTTAATGTGCAACAAGCAATCCCTGCTCCGTTAAATTATCATGGCTTTCCAAAATCAGTTTGTACGTCAGTTAATCATGTTATTTGTCACGGAATTCCAAATGACAAAGCATTAAAAGAAGGCGACAGCGTAAATATTGACGTCACTGTCATTAAAGATGGCTACCACGGCGATACTTCTAAAATGTTCCACGTTGGTACACCAAACATCCAAGCTAAGCGTCTTGCAGAAGTAACACAAGAAAGCTTATACCTTGCTATTAAAATGGTAAAACCAGGTGTGCGCTTAGGTGATATTGGCTCTGCTATTCAAAAATATGCAGAAAGTTTTAATTACTCTATTGTTCGTGAATATTGCGGCCACGGTATTGGCGCAGGATTTCACGAAGAACCACAAGTAATGCACTACGGTAAAGCGGGTACTGGCGAAACTTTAAAAGCGGGCATGTGCTTAACAATTGAACCAATGGTTAATGCGGGTAAACGCCAATGTAAGCTACTTAAAGATGATTGGACTGTAGTAACTCGCGACCGCAGCTTGTCTGCACAGTGGGAACATACTTTATTAGTGACTGAAAATGGTGTTGAAATTTTAACGCTACGATCAGATGATACTATCGACAGGATCATAGAACACTAATAATAAATAAGGAGCCAGCCCACGTGGCATTACCCAACAAAGTAAAAAAGTTGCTCAGCGATGCAGAGCAACTTAGTGATTATCGCGATTGTTCTAGCTATTTTTATAAATGGTTACATAACGAATTTTCTAAACAACCGGTTGGGAATTTAATTAATGCCCGGGCTGAGTTTATTGACCGCCTACTAATTAAGCTTTTTCATGTTTACGACTTAGCCCGCGAACCTGATTTAGCACTAATAGCAGTAGGCGGATACGGACGTGGCGAGCTACATCCCTACTCCGACATCGATTTTTTATTGCTTGTAACTAAACCACCAAGCGAAGAAATATGCGAAAAAATAGGCCAGTTTGTCACCATGCTATGGGATCTCAACTTAGAGATTGGCCACAGCGTGCGCACGATAGAACAAGCCATTGAGCAAAAACGTGAAGACGTTACTTTTGCCACCAGTTTACTCGAAAGCCGCCTTATTTTTGGTAATCATATTGAGTTTGAAAAACTCAAAACGCATATTCTAGAAACCCCCGTATGGCGCTCCGGTGAGTTTTTTACTGCCAAAGTTCAAGAACAAAACTTACGTCACAAAAAGTGCCATGGCACCGCGTATAATCTTGAGCCAAACATTAAAGAAAACCCCGGTGGCCTGCGCGACTTGCAAACCATTATTTGGGTCGCAAAAAAGCACTTTAGAACCGAAACCCTGCAAGAGTTAATAAGTCACGGCTACTTAACCCATGAAGAGTTTCAAGAGCTATCAGAGTGCCTAGAGAACCTATGGAATATTCGCTTTGCACTGCATCTAGCCGCAGGTCGGGCTGAAAACCGCTTATTGTTTGATCATCAACCACAAGCCGCCGAAATTTTAGGTTTTGGTAGCGACGGTAAAGCCTCTGTTGAGCGTATGATGAAGCGCTTATTTAGAATAATGAGCCGCGTTCGCGAACTTAACCAAATGCTACTTTCATACTTTGAGCAAAGTATCATGCCCGAAAGTAGTGAAAAAACGGTGATAGTACTCGACAGAAACTTTGAGCAAGTGGGTCATCAAATACGCGTAAAAGATCCATCTGTATTTTTTAGACGTGACCAACTTTTTGTATTGTTTGAGCACATAGCAGACAACCCTGCAATAACGCATATTTACCCAAGCACTATTCGTACAATCCGCCAAGTACGCCGCCGTTTATTGGGGGATTTACAAGATTATGCAGCCTGTCGTGAAGCTTTTTTACGCTTAGTTAAACACCCTAATGGTATGGGCCGCGCATTTACGTTAATGCACAAACACGGCATGCTTGCCGCCTACTTACCGCAGTGGCGTAATATATTTGGACAAATGCAGTTCGATTTGTTTCACGCCTACACCGTAGATGAGCATACTCACAAATTAATCAAAAATATTTACGAATACTTTGATAAAACTGGCATTAGCGAGTTTCCTATTTGTAGTGAAATAGTCACTCGAATGGACAAACCAGAGCTACTTTATTTAGCCGGTATATTTCACGACATTGCTAAGGGACGAGGGGGAGATCACTCTGAACTTGGCGCTGTTGATGCTATAGCCTTTGCTAAACTACATGGTTTTTCATCCTCTGATGCAAAATTAGTAGCATGGCTTGTAAGTAACCATTTACTTATGTCGGTTACCGCGCAGCGTAAAGATATTAACGACCCTGCTGTAATAAAAGACTTTGCAACACGTATTAAAACAGAGCGCCAACTCGACTATTTATATTGTTTAACCGTTGCCGACATCCGTGCAACCAACGACAACTTATGGAACGATTGGAAAAACACCCTACTGCGTGAATTGTACTTGCACACGCAGCGCGCATTACGCTTAGGGCTTGAAAACCCAATGGATCAGCGCGACCAAATTCGCGATAAAAAGCACCAAGCTAAACAACGTCTACTCAACTTAGGTTACCCTGAGAATAAAATTGATTTAATTTGGAGTCGCTTTAAAGCCAACTACTTTACCGCCTTTAGCGAACAGCAAATATCGTGGCAAAGTGAGCATTTATTAACTAGCACCGATTTAAGCCAACCCAGTGTTATTGTATCTAACAAAGCAATGCATGGGGGTACACAAGTATTTGTATACAGCCCCTACTCTGGTGCGCTTTTTGCGAGATTAGTGAGTGTAATTGGCTCTAAAAAAGCACAAATACAGCACGCGCAAGTACTGACCACAAAAGATGGTTACGTCCTGTTTAGCTTTGTAATACTTGAAGTAAGTGGCGACCCTATTGCAAGTGGTCGAGCGCAATCAATTAAACGCGGGCTTGAGCAAGCACTTAGCGATCCGCGTAAAAAAATTCGCTTTAAAAAGAGCCGCTCTCAACGCTTTAAAGATTTTAATATTAAACCTAAAATTGTGTTGCGCCCACATGCACGCAAAGACCGTAGCTTAATAGAAATTCAAGCCGTCGATATACAAGGTTTACTAACCAAAATAGCCGAAGTTTTCCAAGCGCATTTACTACACATTCACGCTGCCCGTATTACCACGGTGGGTGAACGTGCAGAGGATTTCTTTGTCGTATCTAATAACGAATACCAAGCGCTGACTGATGAAGAACAAGCAAAAATTCATCAGGCATTACGTAAAAAATTCAACGCCGAAACAGAATAGAGGACACACATGTCAGATTTAAAAACGATGATCGAAAACGCATGGGACAACCGCGATAGCATTAGCCCAAGCACAGTATCAAGCGACGTAAAACAAGCCATTATTGATGCACTTGATTTACTTGATAGCGGCGCAGCACGCGTTGCTGAAAAAATCTCAGGTGAATGGGTTGTACACCAGTGGCTTAAAAAAGCGGTTTTACTATCGTTTCGTATTCGCGACAACCAACCAATGAACGACGGCGTAAACCAGTTTTACGACAAAGTACCACTTAAATTTAGCGACTACACGCCAGAGCAATTTCAGCAAGGCGGTATGCGCGTAGTACCAAACGCGGTAGCACGTAAAGGCAGCTTTGTAGGTAAAAACGTCGTACTTATGCCATCTTATGTAAATATTGGCGCATACGTTGACGACGGCACCATGGTTGATACATGGGCAACTGTAGGCTCGTGTGCACAAATAGGTAAGAACGTACATTTATCAGGTGGCGTAGGCATAGGCGGCGTTTTAGAGCCTCTACAAGCTAATCCAACTATCATTGAAGACAACTGTTTTATTGGCGCACGTTCTGAAATTGTTGAAGGCGTAATTGTTGAAGAAGGCGCGGTAATTTCAATGGGCGTTTATATCAGCCAAAGCACCCGTATTTACGACCGTGAAACCGGCGAAATTCACTACGGCCGCGTACCAGCAGGCGCAGTAGTTGTACCAGGCGCACTACCGTCAAAAGATGGTACTCACAGCCTATACGCTGCAATCATCGTAAAAAAAGTAGATAAGCAAACACGTGAAAAAGTAGGTATAAACGCCCTACTACGCTCAATTGATGAGTAATAGTCGATTGGGTTGAGTGAAACGAAACCCAACGATACGTTGAAGTTAAGTGTTTTAGCTAAACTTTAATTATATATAGAAAGCTCTAAGCCCTTTGGTTTGGAGCTTTTTTAAATTCTTCTAAATGAAGTTTTAGTACTAGACACTTCTACATCAAAATTTAATGAACTCAAAAAAGACTTTAAGCCTTTAACAGCTAACTCATTATTTTCTGATGGTCCTATTATAATTTCATCAATTGAATTTTTAGGAAAAGGTATCGCTCTATATGGGGCTATAATGCCAGACTTTAGGGTTCTGTAGCATAAAGGAAAAAACTCTTTCACTCCATTTTCAAGCTCTATAAAATCAATATTAGAGGAGTCTATAAAATCAAAATAACCCTTTTCAGTATTTTCATTTAATGAGACTAAACCAGGGTAAAAAAGAGTAAAACGATACTCTTCTTCATATTCGAACGCTTGATCTTTTATGCTAGCAATCTTAAAAATCGCTTCATTAAAAATTTCAATTGCAGCAATAGCACATTTTTCATTTAGGTCATTTCCATTTAAATTTGGATCTAACACATAACTTAAAACCTCAGGCAGATAGTGTTCTTCAATTAAAGAATGAAGCATTTCCTCAGTTGGTTGGTAATCAACATCATCATAGCCACTCAAAAGTTTTCTTTGCCTAAAGTACTCATCATCAAATAGCTTTTCTTTATTAAACTTTATGCAATATGAAGTTTGCTCTGACCCGTAAGTTAGCCAGTGGTTTAGGCTATCACGCTTAGTTGTAAATGAAGTGGTATAAATTTCATCAATGGTATTATTATCAATTATATTCCATAGAAAATTTAAAAAATGATTTGCGAGATGCACGTCCTTACTTCGCATTTCTTTTTGGGTAACATCTAAAGGTATATTTTTGTGTTTGGCATAAATTTCTTCGAGTTTGATTTGTGAAAACTCAGACAAACTCCCTCTGAGTGATTTTATTCTATCAATACCTTGCTTTATTTCTCTAAAATCATTTAGATACTCTGCGTTAGTAGCCCATAAACTTTTGCTCTCTAAAATTCCCTTTAAACCATCTGCAGAAGTGTAATGATAAACATATTCCATATTTAAAATCCCAAGTAATGTTAATCTTTAGTTTAACCTTGATAAGTGGCAACAATAAAATTTGATAATCTTAAACAAGAGACTGAATTAGCCAACACACCCAAGATATAATAAGGTAGTAAAGCATAATTGAAAGTTAGCAATTAATATTAAGGATTAATATGACAAAAACTGCTTTACGCTCAACTATTTTGCTACCGGTATTTTTACCTGCAGTGGTTATTATTCTGCTCTTGGTAATTGGTACAATTAGCAACCCTGAACTCGCAGGGCAAGTATTCAGCGTTACCCTCAAGTGGATAACAGAAACCTTTGGTTGGTTTTATATGTTATCAGTCGCTATTTTCTTAGTTTTCATTGTTTGTGTAGCAGCCTCCAGCTGGGGAAATATCAAGCTGGGTCCTGATCATGCGCAGCCGCAATACAGTTTCGCTGAATGGTTTGCTATGCTATTTTCGGCCGGTTACGGAGTCGCATTACTTTATTTTGGTGTAGCAGAGCCCGTGCTCCATTATGCATCTCCGCCCGCAGGCGCAGCAGAAACCGTCGACGCTGCCAAGCAAGCTATGCAAATTGCATTTTTTCATTGGGGTTTTCACATATGGGCAATCTATGGGATTGTCGGTTTAGTCCTTGCGTATTTTGCATTTCGTCATGGCCTCCCACTGTCGATTCGCTCAGCGTTGTATCCACTTATTGGTGATAAAATATATGGTCCTATTGGTCACACTGTTGATGTGTTTGCCATATTAGGCACGTTATTTGGCATTGCCACAACGTTAGGACTTTCCGTTACCCAAATTAATGCTGGGCTGCATTATTTGTGGCCAAGTATCCCTATTAATACCACAGTACAAATTACTGCTATTGCCATTATTACCGCAGCAGCTACTCTCTCAGTAGTGGCTGGGATGGATAAAGGTGTAAAGCGCTTATCTATTGTAAACATGACTCTTGCAGTGTCGTTAATGGCCTTTGTATTTTTTATTGGCCCTACTATTCATATTCTTGAATCGTTTTTACAAAATACCGGCAGCTACCTTAGCGGTATTGTTGAGCGTACTTTTAATTTACAGGCGTACAGCCGTAGTGATTGGATTGGTAACTGGACCCTATTTATATTTGGCTGGACTATTGCTTGGGCACCCTTTGTTGGCATGTTTATCGCTAAAATTAGCCGCGGCAGAACCATCAGGCAATTTGTTGTTGGCGTGATGCTAGTCCCGACTATTTTTACCTTTTTATGGTTTTCTGTGTTTGGTGATACCGCGTTAAATCTAATAATGAATGAAGGGTTCAATACTTTAATTACTGATGTTCAAGCAAACCAAGCTGTTGCATTGTTTCAGTTATTTGAGGTGTTACCGTTATCATTTATTATTTCGCTACTTACCGTTATTCTAATCATTACCTTTTTTGTTACTTCGTCTGACTCAGGATCATTAGTTATTGATTCTCTCGCCTCTGGAGGTAATATTAATACACCCGCATGGCAACGCGTGTTTTGGGCTGTGCTAGAGGGCGCGGTGGCTGCTGTTTTATTAGTGGCAGGTGGGTTAAGTGCGCTACAAACTATGACTATAGCCAGTGCCTTACCCTTTGCGATTATTATGCTTATTGCAACCGCTGGGCTTTGGCGAGCACTCACCATTGAAGGCCATCGCGATACTAGTTTACAAGCACATGCGCTTAATGGCCGTAATATTAACTTATCTCATTGGAAGCGCCGTTTAGCCGCCATGGTTAATTACCCCAATAAAGAAAAAGTACACACCTTCATTAGTAGTGTGGTAGTACAAGCAATGCAAGCCGTTCAGGCTGAATTAAAAGCGCGACAATGGCATGCAGAGGTTGATTTTGATACCGACTTAGGCCGTGCTCATTTAACTGTGCTACGCCATGAGCATGTTGATTTTGTGTATGACATTCGTCTAACCGAACACCCTATGCCAAGCTTTGCCTATTCTGAGCTGAAACCTGAGATTGATAACATCGAAATGTATTACAAGGCTGATGTTTTCTTACGCCGTGGTGGGCAATCTTACGATGTGTATGGTTACAGTGAAGATGATATTGTGAAGGATATTCTTGATCAATTTGAGAATTACTTACACTTTTTAGGTAACAGCCCAGGTGAACTACCTTGGGATATGGCCGAACACGATGACATGTTAAATAGCGATAAACCTTAAATAAGCATCGTATTTAATACACAATTATTGCAATAAAAAAGGCACTGAAAAGCTGTCTCTTGATCACAAGTCTGACTCAAGAGATTTTGCTAAATCGTAGCCTTCCAGGATGGCTTGTAACTTAAGCCATCCTTGCCATAACACTTTCACAGATGCACGCCCTGTGCGCTTGGT